>JAFWSS010000127.1 GCA_017524385.1 Prevotella sp. | reverse complement strand
CTTGCCAAATCACCATCAAATACCGACCGGCAATGCTGTTTCCATAGGAAAACGGCTGCCTTTGGCATGGAAAAAACAAGTGTAAAGCATTTTTCGGTGCAAAAAATGTGATTCAATCCGAGTATGAAATATTCAGGTTAGTGAAGAAGAGGATGTAAAAGAATCGGGTTATCTTGATCTTGATGGTTTTAGCCATGATTGTACAGGCCGACAATCCTACATAGCCACATGCCTAGGGTATGTTCCAGCATCTGCTGTCGAAATCCTCGACAATGTCGGTGTTTTGGGTACATTACGTGATGCGATAATTAAGGAATTGGAAACAAACCTGCCTGAAAAAGAAAAAGACATACAATTGCTCAAGGACATCGCTGATAAAGACCTGAGATATGCGTTTTCATATTTGGGAGAGGCATATCACAAGGATGATGAGGATGGAGACGATGAACCTCATGAGAAAGAACAAATCTGCTCTGTAGAGTATCCTGATGAATTGCTTGATGAACTGGCAAAAAGGATAATAGGATAAGTCTGCCAGAAGAACTGCATGGTCTCATCGTGGAACTGCCCGAAGAGAAGAAAACGAAGAAGTAAGCGGATGCCGGGCAAATCTACCCCGCCACATGGCGCGAACGAAGCACCGTGTGGCGGGGTTTTGCTTGGTTTAGAAATTCTTAACCAGCCATAAAGCGAAGAACAGGTCGTAAACCTTGTATTTACCTTTGTCTTGGGTGAGCAACCCTTTGTCTATCAATGCTGGGATTGCAGATTTCACAGAATTGGGTGACACAAGACCATGTCGTTTTATGAACTTCCCGCTGGTCACATTTTCTGCACATCCATCCTTTGCCACTGCGATTAATACACGGCTCTGTTTCTCTGGCAACTGGTACATCAAATCCTCATAGATGATTGAAGAAACGGCAATAATCTCGTCGACAGCCTTGCTGACATCGGCTTCAACACATGTGGCATTTACTGCAGTCTTGCTGAACAATTCGTTCATTACCCTCTGCATATAATAAGTGACTCCGTCGAACTGGTTGTAAAGGCGGCTCACGACAGTTTCATCCACGTTCTTCCCTTGCTTTCTGAAGTGAGTAACGCAGAACTCTGTATATTTGTCCAATGGCAGACGGTTCAAATGGTAAAGTGTTACGCTCTGATAGAAGGGTCTTGCTGGCGATGTGAAAATGGCACCCATCAACTGTCTTCTGGAACCGGAAAAGACAAAATGGGCATTGTTGCAATATTGCACGCGGGTACGAATCTCTGCTTCTATGTTCGGGTCGCCATACTTCGTTATTTGTTGAAACTCATCGATGACAACCAAGCAAGGACGATCCGCATTTTGTAGATAGTTAAAAATCTCATCCAGTGTTGCTGTGGGTGATTGCATGTCACCGACGCTCATTGTCCAAGAAGGCTGTCCATTTATATCAAAAGAAATACCGGACTGTACAGAAGAGAGAATGGAGAGGAATTTCTCCCATACCTTCCTCCCTCTTGGTTTCAAGGTCTCAAGAATGGCGCTACCCAGTTTCCCAACCATCTCAGCCACAGTCTTGGTGGAATAAATATCGACAATAAACGTATTATAATTGTCGGAGATCACTTTTTGGGCAAAACAATGCCGCAGCAGATCACTTTTGCCGTATCTGCGCGGAGAAATCAAGGCTACATTATTACCATTGGTTAGGTAGCGGATAATATCCTTTGTTTCTTTCTCCCTGTCGCAGAAGTATTCGTCACCTACATAACCTGTGGTTACGAATGGGTTGTCAATCTTTACTTTCTCCTTGCTCATACTTTGCTTATATTTTTATGCTTGCAAAGATAATATTTTTCCATAAAATGGAAATCATAAAATGGAAAAATTTGAATCCCATTAGCGTTTTTTAGCGGAATTCACTCGCTTAATCGTATCATTGCATGTTACTAAGGGTATGATACAAAAGGGAAGATGAGATTATAGGGGAGATGTCTACGTCAGGCATATCCTCATCGATTTTTTACCCTGTCAAAACCGTTGACACCCCATTCCTATCCGATGATACAGAATAATTAGGAATGGGGCGTTTTTGATGATAATTTTGCACACAGAAAGGTGATGGCAATCCCCTTTTCAATCCAAAATACAACAACCAAAATTCATATAATACGAAGAATATGAAAGAACAAGAAATCGCACGTATTATCCGTGACGTTTTGGCGGCAGAAGAAAAGGTCGTCAAACAACTCCGTGCAGAAAAAAGGGCAACAGGAGACTATAGCAAAGTGGTCACTGTCCCGTATGGCGAAATGGAGATGAGGTTTGAAGTACGGAAGACGCTTGGTCAATATCCTCCCGTTTCCTTCAGACTTCGGCATCTGGTGAGTGTGATGAAAGACGGAAAAGCGATCGTCCGTAGCAACGTGTCCCAATTGAAGTGCAGATATTGCATGGGGGTGAATTCACCGGCATCGCCATCAATTATCACGGGAAAGAGAACCTGGTGCCAACATTTGACATAACTGGCAGTCAGGTCAGAATAGAATATCATAACTGAACAATCCATCATCACTATGACTTTCAAAGACTATTGGAAAGAAAAGGCCGCGAAGCGGCGAAAAGGATGGGCATCAAAATTCAAGCGACTGTCTGAAGTTGGTGGAGAATTAGAGTATTTTCGAAATATGGCGTTCTTCCCTCTTGACTATTCTGGCCCTTTCAATTTTGACAATTACAAGAAAGCACATTACACCATGAACAATCCCATCATGCGATGGCGGCAGATGGACTTCAGCTTTTCAGAAAGCGGACTACGCGCTGCACTGGAAGCCGAGGGTGCCGAAATAGACAGCTTCAAGATGGTGGTAAGCCGGCGGTCCATCAAGGGGAAGCAGGCACCAGAGTCAAATAAAGGATGGAAAACCTACCCATGCATGAACCCCAAGAAACGCGATAGGTACGAGACCATGTATCGTGCTTGGTTGAAAAGGATGTATGAGATATGCACCGATGTGGAAATAGTTCACTTGACCTACGGGCAAGTCACCATGACCATCCACCGCTACAGTACTGAGGGAATGCCTTTCGGCTATTATGAACTGAATCCCTGCGAGCAACTGACGGAAGCCTACTTTTTGTTGCATGAAGCCGATTTCTACACACTCAACACCGCTACGCTGCTCATGGAGGTTGCAGCGGAATGGGAACTGCGTCAGGATGAGTTCCTTTACTATGCCAAGAGGTGGAAGATTCGTACGATGGAAGCCTTCACAACCGACAGCATAGAGCTCAAAATGTGGAGCGAAAAGAAGTTGCAGAAGAAGATTCCGGAATACATAGCAAAAGGCTACAATCTCGACAAAATCATCGAGCAAGTGTGCCGTCCTTGGAAGGTGGCCATCAAGAAATATATCGAAGCTGTTACTGAAAGGGAGGAGCAGGTGCCATATAGCAAGTTTGATCCTTATCATTTCAACGTAGAGGACTATATCAAAAATCCGCTTCGTCTTTTCTTTGACAGGGAGGGCTTGCGGGAGGCGAAGATATGGAAGTCTGAAGGAACATGTTATGACATTTGTATGGAATTTAAGGGCTATCAGGCTGGACACAACTCTATAAAGAGGCTGTTTTATCCCAATACGCATTACCCTATGTGCGGCATTCCCATCCCCGAATGGACCCCGTTGATCGCCATCGCCGAATACCTGAAGGCGATGCCAAAGCTCAGTCAACAGTTGGAGGAGACGATAGCCACAGTCCATCACATTTACGACCTGCTGAAGCAGTAGAACAAAGATTACGATTCCAAGAGAACTTGTCAAAACCCTTGACACCCCATTCCTATCCGATGATACAGAATTATTAGGAATGGGGCGTTTTTGATGATAATTTTGCACACAGAAAAAGTGAGTTAAAAATTTTATCCTTCCAATTTTTGAATTTTTTATTGTGTATTACCATATTAAAATTGACAACGATATGAAGAACGAATCAACAATTAACAAACGACCAACAACTATGATACAGAAATACAAGCAAACAGCAATCGACTACAAAAAGAATGTAGCAGGGAAATTCATGCTCGTGGAGGGTGCAAAACTCCGCCAGCGCGTGGAAGGTGAGCAACTGTGCGTCACCCGCAAGATCGACGGCCACATGCAATGCGTGTGCTATGACAACGGCGAAGTGGTGATGCTCAACTCGAATGGGCGACAGGTAGCAGAGCATCTCAACTGCCTTGATGTCTTTGCAAAAGCAGTGTTAACAGCCGGCATCAGCCAGTTGGTGGTGGCAGCCGAACTCTACCTTCCCGCCCGTGATGGTGGCCGTCCACGCTGCGGTGACGTGCAAAGAGCTTTGGCAGACGAGACTCTTCGCGACCAACTCTGTCTCGCCCCCTTCGACATCGTGGAACTCAACGATGAGGTCTGGCGCGAACACTATGCTGAAACACATGGAAAACTCCGAAGCATCTTCAAAGAAGAAATGGTCGCTCCCGTGCAGATGCAGACGGCATCTTCCCACGACGAGGTGCAAGCCATCTATGATCAGTGGGTGGAGGAAGAAGGTGCCGAGGGACTGGTCATCCACTCCGAGTCGTCTATGATATGGAAGGTGAAGCCACGCCACACCATCGACGCTGTCATCATCGGCTATACCGTCGGAGACCGTGGCGTGCGTGACCTGATGTTGGCAGTGAGGCGCGAGGATGGTTGTTTCCAGATGTTTGCCCATGCTTCGGGCGGTCTTGGTGATGAAGACCGCAACACGCTGGCAAGCCGACTTGCCACCATGCACGTGGAGTCGCAATATGTGCTTTCCGACTCGCGTGGCATCGCCTATCAAATGGTGAGGCCGGAAATCGTCTTCGAGGTGAGCGTCATCGAGCTGGTGGCTCGCGGCAATGACGACAAGGTGCGCATGAACCCTCTGCTCCGTTTCGAAGATGGTCAGGGATGGCTGATGGAAGGCATGACACCTGGCGTGTCGGCTCTGGGACTGACTTTTGAGCGTGAGCGCACCGACAAGACCCCGAATATCACCGATATCCGCCTTTCACAGCTCACCGACCTCTGTCCGTTTGAGCAGCAGGAGGGCTGCATGGCAAAGATGGAGACCAGCCAGTTGCTCGACCGACGTATCTTCAGGAAATTATCGGGAGGAAAAGTGATGCTTCACAAGTTCCTCATCTGGAAAACCAACAAGGAAGCCACCGGCCGCTATCCAGCCTATGTGTTCTACCACACCGACTACAGCAGCGGCCGTAAGGAAATGATCAAGCGCGACATGGCCTACTCATGTGACGAAGTGCAGATACGCGACATCATGGAGCATGAGATTACCGCCAATATCAAGAAGGGATGGGAGTGTCTGAATTGCTGACACCCCATTCCCATCCGATGATACAAAAT
>JAFWSS010000126.1 GCA_017524385.1 Prevotella sp. | reverse complement strand
TAACAAATCAAGTATGAAGTAAAAAATCCTCGCAAATGGAGGTGTTTTGATGGAATCATCATTTGATTATCCATACATTTTTTAAATGAAGCTACTGTAAGTAATTGAATGCCAATATAACCGAACTTCCGAAACTTAAGATAAAACTTCTACGTTTCGGCACCAAACCATCAAGGTTTGGTGCCGCGTGTTTTTGAAGGTTGCATCGAATGTCGGATGTTTGCAAAAGACCTTCTTCAATGCTCATATTCGTGATAAAAGGAGATATCCTCTTCCATAATCAGTCCCAAACGTAGATCCAGTAGTCGGTGAGCATCGTCATCCACACCGTGCCCATCTCGCGCAAGATAGAGTATTGCACACTTTCTCCGCCATACTGCCGCACGTAGAGCTCCATTCCCTCATCTGTAGCCACGATGCAATGGATTTCGGGCGCATGCTCCATGAAGTCACCCTCGTCGTCGACAAACCATATCGACTGGTAACCATCGGAAGCGCCAGGCTCCACTTTGCCCAAAAATTCCCATGTGGAGACCACCTCGCCATATTCCAAGCAAACCATCGCTGCCAATGCCCTTGTGCCCTTGATCTCGAACTGCACGGCATAGAACGAGCGATCACCCGATTCGGTAGTAGCGAGCCAACGGGTGTCCTTGATGCGCCATCCTTGATAATAGTCGGTGATGGCCCTGCACACCTCCTTGCTGGCTTTCTTCACAGGTTCGCCCTCCTTCCACCTGCTGTACTGCAACAGGGTGTGGTTGTCAAAGAAGTTGGATTTCACCACCCAGGGGGAAGCCTCCCCGTCTTCGTATCCACGGAACATCTTGCTGACCACCGATGGTGTGGTCAGTTTGAACTCATATTCCTGCTGGTTCTTGGTGATGTTGCCATCATCATCAGTCTCCCTCACCACGTTTTGGCTGGCAAGCCTCACAGCGTTCTTGTGCGGCTTGAAAATCATCTGGTTGTATGCCTTGATGTCGGGAATCTCCTCACCTTCCTCAATGACGACCTCGAAAGCGTTTTTACTCTTGCTGAGCGTCCTCACTGGCAACGGCCTGTCCTTGAGCGTGATGTCGGTGGAATAGGTGCAGTTGCGTCCAAGATAGGTGATGGATTCCCAATATAAATTCTCCTCTGGCAGCACATCCTTGTTCACGCTTTGCGCCTTGATGCCATCACCGTCAGGAGTGTACATGACCATATCGCTCTCGTCGGACGTGGATACCACCATGGCGTATCCCAACGGTTTCGCCTGTGCATAGGAGAACACGCAATACTTCTGGGGAAGAATGCCGGTATTAGAACGAAGCCCCTCGAAACGCAAGACTATCCCTTTGCTTCGGTCGGCATACCATTGCACCGCTTTGGTGTAAGCATCCCAATCATCTTGTGCAGAAACGTAAACAGCGGCGACCATCAGCATGGTCATCATCGTCAATAGTCGTTTGATTTGGTTCATTCTCGTGTTTTTTTCATTAATACAGAAGAAACTCATCCTTTTCCTACATTCATTATGCTCACTTTAGTTTTCTCATTTTTTCGATGGCGGAATCATAGCCTTGTGCAGCCGATTTCTCATACCAAGCCTTGGCCTCCGACAGGTCTTTTTCCACACCCAAGCCATTTTCGTAAAGCACACCAATGTTGTACTGAGCTTGTTCATCACCTTGATTTGCCGCCTTTTTATACCAATACATGGCTTGGGGTAGATTCTGTGCCACCCCTTTGCCATAATGGAACATGTGTCCAAGGCTATTTTGTGCGAAAGCATCTTCTTGACCGGCTGCCTTGAGAAACCATTTCAAAGCCTCGGCGTAATCCGTGGAAACACCTTCCCCATAAAGGTACAAGCGGCCAAGCTTGGACTGGGCTTCGACATATCCACTATCAGCAGCCTTGCCATACCATCCTATAGCCTCTTCTACATCCTTGTCCACGCCCAAACCTGATTCATACAATTCACCAAGTTCATATTGTGCTTCATTATCACCCTTCTCTGCCGACAAGCGATACCATTTCACGGCCTCAAAGTAATCTTGAGCCACACCTTGGCCGGATAGGTAGAGATTTCCAAGACTATACTGGGCATCGGCATCACCCTTTTCCGCTGCTTTGCGATACCATTCCTCAGAGGCCTTGTAATCCTTTGCCACGCCCATGCCGTTTTCATACATGTACCCAAGACTGCTTTGCGCATCTACGTGCTCTTGCTCCGCAGCCTTTAGATACCATTTCACTGCCTCGGCGTAGTCCTGTGGCTTCCCATTCCTGCCATAATATGAATCTTCACCCAACTCGTACATCTCGTTGGCCGACAAGACCTGAGGTGTTTCGGGCTTTGATTCGTTAACAAGCTCGCCCGACCCATCTTCCAAGACTGGATTCCCATTTTCTTGAACAGTTGTGACCACTCCGGTGCGTCCCAGACTTATCATATCGATGAATTCCCGGATGTTCCTTGGTCGGTCAACGACTTTGGGTTGCATTGCCTTTTCTATGCTTTTCCTGATGTTCGGAGAGATGGTGTCGGGCATGGCAGGCACCCCGTTGTTGAGGATGTCTGAGGCGTCTGGCGGCGTGTCGCCTGTCAGTAGTTTGTATAGTGTGGCTCCCAACGAATAGATATCGGCCTGGGGTGAGAACTTGCTCACTCCTCCCCTATTGTATTGCTCGAAAGGAGAATAGCCATGGCTGACCCCCGGTGGCGTGGTGGAAGTCTCATCCTTCTGTTCGTCATACTGCTTTGAAACACCGAAGTCGATAAGGATGGGCATGTCATCTCTTTGCCTCACCATGATGTTGGCAGGCTTGATATCGAGATGATTGACATTGTGCTGATGAATGTATTCCAAAGCCTCCGCCACCTTTGATATATAATGCAAGGCTAGCTCTTCCGGCAATGGACCTGTTTTCTTGATGATTTCAGACAAGCTTTTACCCTCGACAAACTCCATCACATAATAGACCGTGCCATTCTCCTCGAAAATGTTGCTCACCTTCACGATGCCGGGATGGTCTAGTTGGCCGATCATCTGCGCTTCCTTGACAAACTTGTTGCGATAGCGTCCCACCCTCCCTGGTTGTGTGAGGGTATAGACATTCAAATGCTCATCACGGGCACAAAGGTTCTGAATGAAGAATTCCTTGATGGCGAAAGACTTCTTCAGCATGCTTTGTTCTGCCAGATAAGTGATGCCAAACCCACCCTGTCCAAGGACGCGTGAGATTTTGTATGTACCTCCAAGAAGCTGAGTGCCTCTCTTCAGAACGTTTTGTTGCTTATCGTTTTGCATGGTGATGGGTTTGGTGACTTCAAGAGATTTGCTCAGTCTTCGTCCCAGAGGCTTCTGTTGACCGGGTTGGGGTCGGGATCGTCACCTCCCACATCAATCTGTCCACCTGGGTCGAGGGGAGCCACGTCATCGCTTCCTCCAAGAAGCAGGTCCTCGGCTGTCATGACTGTAATAATCTCGGCAAATGGCTGTTTATATCTTTTCATTGTCTCATTCATCTACTTGATTGTACCATCTGTATTGAAGATTTTCTCCCCATTGGCTTTCACCATGCTGGTGCCCATCCTGACGACGGCTGGATATGCTTTTCCCATTTCGAAGCCGTTGGTAAGGGAATTGGTGCTGAAAGGTATGTAAGCCTTGCCTTCGTAACCTTTGCTGCCATCCTTGGGGGTAATCTGGCAATCTAATTCAATGTATGAACCGGTGGTTGTTTCGTTAATAGGTGATGTTATTGTCCAAGAAGGAAAATCTTGCGGAATGAAGAAGAAATAGTCACTCTCCGCTTGGGTGGAAGTGGTCAGTTGCCACATCTCTGATTTATCTTCCGTTGCATCAGGCACAGGATGAAAAGCATCAACTCCATCCCACAGGGTGTACTTCATCCTTTCATCCTCATCATAATGCTTCACGTCTTTCCATCCTTCATTGAAGAAATAATTGCCATCATTCTTGACATTGTATAGAATAGCTTTTTTCACCATGACATCCACATTCGCCAGTTTCGGGGTCTTGACCAAGAAGAACTGCACCGCAGCACAAGCGTGCTCGAAATGGAAGAAGATGTGACCTTTGCAATGGTTCCAATTGTCAGCCTTCTTGGCCACCAACAAATCCTTGGTCTCAGGACCGTTTTCATCCAATATGAAATGAATGTATGGCTTGTCAACCTTGCCGTTATTGGTTTGGCCTGTATTACCATCACAGAAGAACATCGCGTTATGGTCGGAACTTAAGTTGTTGATGTCCACATTGGCATACGCATAAAAAGTCACATCGACAGAAGCGTCGGCACCTGAAGGCCAATAGCCGTTGCCAGGTGTGTTTCCATCACCAACCAACCATCTTCCTTGCCCTGTTCCTTCGTCAACAGCCCAAAATGTCCTCAATTCTGGTGCACTGTAAATGCCGAAACCTGGATATTTGTCATAGGTGTAATTGACATAAAACTCCTTCAGCGTCGCAATGGTGGTTTCTTGTGTCTTTCTCCTGCCGTATGCCGGTCCGTCAGGATGTTCGTAAGGCTGTTGGTCGGCACTGAAAGTCAGTGGCAACAGGATCGGAGTGCTCTCCCCACCTAAGATTCTGTCAACAAGGAGTGTAACATCCAACACATTGATTTCACCATCGTTGTTGACATCATAATTGTAAACCTGCGCTTGGGCATTGAGCGACATGAGCGACAAAGCCATCAGTATTGTTCTTATTTTCATCTTTTTTATGGATTTAAATTATATGGAAACCTGTGACATCTTGGTGCCAGGCTTGGTGGTTGTCACGTTATCATAGATCCTTATTGCATTTTTCTGCACACTGAAATAGCGTAGCGTGACCTGTTCACCTTCTTGCTTGGAATAGACGGTGATCGACGCCCGGGCGTTGAACAAGCTGCCGCCCAGAACGGAAACTCCTCTGCATTCGTCTCCCACAAATGCAGCAAGTAAGTCGCCAGGGGTGGGCTCGAAAGGCTCTTCCTGTTTCTCGTCGATGGTGAATCCCAACAACCAATACATAATTACAGGGTATTTGGAAGCCCCTAAGAGCAAAGGCGCCACATAATCTCCGGACACCCCCAAGTCTCCTTCTGGAACGAATTTCTCCTCTGTTGATACAGCGAAGAGTTGATGTAGTTGACTGGAGTAATACCTTATGCTGAATATCTCTCCCTTGTTTGTGACGTTTCCAAAGGTCTTTACTATAAAATAGGTGTGCTGATCAGTTGCCTCACCATCACTGCTGATAACCGATGCCACGGAAGTGAGTCCCCGTAATTCGTCATTGATGAAGACCGCCATCATGTCATCACTGGAAACAAAAGGAGCAATGGGATCAGGTACTTTCACCATGATGATCATCCAACTTTCATAATTGCTGACATCGGGAGCCTTCCAATCGGGTCTTGGGTCATTGGCGTTCCAATCAATCTCCCAATCTGGAATATCATTCACCGAGAGCCATGGACTTGGCGGGGTGTTATTTACGGGATTGTCGGGATCGGGATCGGGGTCAGGGTCAGGGTGGTTGCCGGAATGATGGCAGCCCCCCAGGAAAAACAGGGCTGCCACCATCATGGCCGTCAAGAACAAATGTTTCTTCATTGCGTTCAATCGATTACGTATTTCTTTCCATTATAGATATAGACACCCTTCTTGGTGGGACGTCCCTGGAGTTTATAGCCGTCGAGGGTGTACCATCCGAACTTGGGAATGTCTCTTACGGTAAAGTCAATCTTGGTCGGCGCATCGGGAGTGCCCACCACGGCGTTGGCCTTATAGGTGAGGATTTCAGGTGTGACAGCAATGATGTCCCCTTCACGCTCGATGGCAAACGACAGTGGTTGTTGCACGTCGCCCTCGATGCTGATGTAGAACACGTTGTCTTCAGCAGCTTTCACGGCACCCCTCAATTCTCCTTCTGCGAAGGCCAGCAATTGGTCTCCTGGCATCAAATCCAAACCACTGGTGACAGCCGACACCGACATGGTGGTGGCTTTCCTGGCTTGCACGGGCCTGGCAGGAGCATTAGTGCCCACTTCGTCGAGGAAGGTGCTCCCCGGCTCAAAGAATGGATAAGCAAACGCAGCGTAGCCTTCTCCGTTTCTGAGAAGCATATAGCCTTCACCTGGCATCATATACTGCAAGCTACCCTTCCACGTGCCTTTGGAAGAATTGGAAGGTTTGGAGAACACAGCGAACTCGTCATGGCTCTTGATGATATCGCCATCCTGTGCAAAGTTGGTGGAGTATTCATCAAGGGCTGTTTGCACGGTCAGGTTCATCAATGGTGTGTAACCAATGCCGTTCCATCCATTGTGCAAGACGATGGTGCGATCATCTCTTTGTCGGATGATGGTTCCCTCTATGGTGAGTGTAAGGTCGTTGCCCACCTTGATGGCATAGGAATTCTGAGGCATGAGTTTGAAGTTTTTCACATTATCAGAAGCCATCCATTCGCCATCATGGAAGACAAAGGCAGCCGTGCTATTGTTATCGGTCAGGATATCATCCTCCTCCCATGGGAAATGGGAGAGGAGTTTGTTGATGTCGAAGAATCTCTCTCCATAGACATTGAACGACACCCAGTTCCAACCTTGCTGCAGGTTGATGGTTTGCACAAATTCCGTGCCACCCTTGAGGATGATCGGATTTGTTACACTACCCACCAATCCGGAAGACTTGAATTGTATTGGCTCATCGGTGTGGAGCAGCAGCATGTTGCCGGTTGCACTGTGCCAAAGTCTGAAATGAAGATCCTTGTTTTCACTGGTATCGTTGAAGACATTGATGTACACAAGGAATTCGTCGTCTCCATTGCCGATGTTTGCCACGCCATGGCATACCCCATTGTCATCGAACACCCCGACGATGTCGTTCTTGTCAACATCAATGGTGTTGTTGATGGCCACTTGACCAATGATATTCATGGTGTATTGCCTCAAGGATTTGTCCACGTACCACAATGGCTCCTCACCCTCCACGACGATGGTGACGCCAAGTGGTTCGCTCAAACCGTTCTCATCGACAAGATAGATGACCTCGTCGTAGGTGCCCACATTGAGGTTCTTGCTGATGGTGGCCTCAAGCATGATGGTTTGCCTCGGTCCGATGACATCTGTCTGTTTGTCAAATTTCATCCACCTCGGGCAGTTTTCAATGTGGTAGGTGTGGCGCACAGGACTGTTGTTGACAACATCCACCATGAACCACCCTTCATCACCCTTTTCGATGTGGTTTTCCGTGTATTGCTGTCCCCATCTTAGTGGGTTGCAATCCACAAAGTAGTAGGCAGTGGCTGGCGACGCCATGGCATTTCCATTCTTGTCGGGAATCTCCCTGACGGTGATATAGATGTTGCGCTTGTTGATGCGTTCGTCCGCCTCGTTGAGGTTGAAGAAGATTTGGTTACCCTTTCCGACATAGCTATAACTGATGTTGGTCAACTCCTCGTATGGTCTCACGGGTGCAGAGATGTCTTGGTCGATATGAGCGACAATCATCTCAGGAGTGACCCCGTTGCCGAATGGGAAGTCTCGCTGAGGTATGTTTGTAGGTTGCCCTGTGGCTTCGTCCAGCTGATAGATGATGTTGCCGTTTTGATCCTTGTAAATCTTGGAACTGTAAGGATAAGGGCTCGTCACGAGTTGATTGTTCTGATTCCTTTCCTGCCTGTTGAAACAGAGATAGGTGTCCAGTCCAATCTCATCTCCATACGGGCTCTTGGAACTATAACTCTTGATGAGTGTCTCGGGCAGTGCTTGTTGGAAGACGCAGATTTCGTCAAGATAACCTCTGAAGTAGTTGCGGGTGTCGGCAACGACAAGAGTGCTGTCCACCATCCTCGCATAGACTGCAGAGCCAAGCATGGGGTGTCCTCCAGAGATGCCACCCAGCTGGTCGGCTGTAAACGTTGCCCTGAGGGTGTTGTCAACGAGGATCTTGACCATGTTGAGTCCCCTGTTGACAGTCATGGCATAGTGATGCCATTGATTGTCACTGTACTCGCCCGGAACGTTGACCACGAGTCCGTTCGACTTGAAATTGAGTTTCTCGGCATCGAACCCAATGTAGAACTGATCCTTGGCACCATTGTCTTCGGCTTCTCCCGAACCATTGCTGATGAGCACTCCACGTCCTTCGGCATCGGTACGGAACCAGAACATCAGTGTGTAGTCCTCGAACTCGTTCCGATTGATAAAGTTTTCACTGAGCGGTATGCCCTTGTCCTCGAAGTCGATATGTAGCGACATTCCTCTTGGCACCATCCATGAGGCGTCGTAGAGAGTGGCATGTGCACCCTGTGCGAGGTCGGTGGCATAGTTGCCTGAGCCATCGTTCATCGGGTAGTAATCGATGAGCCCAAGCTCATATCCAGTGAGTCTCTTGTTGGCATAGGTGTTGCTGAGCTGTTCTTGCGAAAGTGCCCTGTACCACAAACGAGCCTCCATCATATTGCCTTGGAAGAATTTGCTGGTGTTGCGATCCACCTCGTTGGTGCGTCCGAAGATGAGGGTGCTGGTGCTGGTGTAGGGTTCCTCCAATTTTTCTAAAAGGAGTCTTGTCCCACCGTTGTAGAGCTCAATCTGGCAGCTGTCTTCCTTTGACTCGGTGAGATGTCTGAGCACCAAGGCCACCGGTGTGAAGACATTGGGCTTGAGAGTGGCAACGGTAGTAAAGGCCTTGTCATCGACCACAGCCCGGAGCTGTTGTTCCTTAGTGTACCAGAGTTGTAGTTTCTTGCCATTGGTGCCATGGGAGAAGATAGGCATGTCTTTGCCTGTGTCATCAGGTTTGATCATCACCTCGAGGGTGATATCCTTGGCGTTGAAGTTGCGCCGTGCGGAGGTTTCAAGGCTGGCCTTGTTGTCAAATCTGATGGAAACATCCTCGGTGAGGTAATCGTTGTTGACTTCGCCCTTGACTTCAAAATTGGCAGTGTTCAAGTAGTTGTACTCGATGTCCTCGGAGAAATTGAACACGATGTCGTCTCCGATGTCGATGACGCCGTCCTTGGGTTCCGGTGTGCCGAAGATTTGAGGTCTCCTTGTGTCCTTGATACCGCTGAGCACCTTCGACGAAGAGGTGAGGAAACTATTGCCGTTGCGGCAGAAGAGCACGGCCCTGAGGTCGTATGCCTTCTCCATGACAATCTTCTCTCCGAAGAACTGTGTGGTGATATGTCCGTTTTCTGGTATCATCTCTTTCACGCCATTGGCCAAAGTATAGAGCGAGTCGCTGGCATAATAGGAGCATAGGTTGGTCCAATACTCGTCTCCACGAGTGGTTTCCTTGTATTGGAACTCGATGTGGTCGAAATTCTTCTGATGCTTGTCGAACCCGTCGATGACCACGGGAAGGAAGTAGCCGAACTTCTCGTCGTACTGTGCATCGGTGTTGAGAATCCACTTGTCACCCGGTGTCGAGATGTTGACATAACCTGCTTCACGGAGGTAATGCACGTCGAAGGAAGCTTCGCTGTCAGCGAATTTCTCACCTTCCACGCTACTGAGGCCGATGACGATGTTTTCATAATCGAAATCTTCTCCTGCATATACCTCAAGCACTTTCTCAGTCACCTCTCCGGGCAGCACCTTGACGACACGTCCAGTACCTGTGAGCGGCATGCCGTCAACCATGAGTTTGGCACCCTTGGGATTGGTTGCCTCTTCCATGTAGAGATGGTAGTAGTCGTAGGTGTTTTCCGGCTGCTGTGTCTCATTGGTGAGATAAATCTTGAAACGAGCCGGTTCGTTATGTGGCACACCACTGATGGATTGTTTGTCGAGCTTGATGCCCGGGTTCTCTATCTTCTTGGTGGCCTCATCGAGAATTTGTCCCGGCTGATAGAAGAGTGTCCTGCGCTCATCCTCCCACGGACGGCAGGTGGCACCACCGCGTGTGCGATAGACAAAGCCCCTGGAGTATCGTAAATCGTCCATGTCGAGATGACGCTTGAGGTAGTCTTCATTATATTCCACCTGGTCGTAGAAGTTATTGCTGGTGCAAACATCCAATGCGCCATTCGCCAAGTCTTTGGGAGGTTCGTTCTTCACACGATAGACATCGACACTCAGATGGCTCTTGAGGTCCATGCTGATGGAGAAACTCTCCTTGCGGCTATAGGAATTGGTGGTTTCCCATTCTGGTTTGACGTCATATGAGAGTGCCGGTACGAGTCCGAACTCGAAGAGCGCTCCGATGAATTCCACTTTCGCCCCTACTTCGGAGCCGGAATTGATACTCCCCGTTGAAGCACTCAAGATGCTGCCAAGGAACTTGGCGACAACAGGCCCGACCACCTGTACGATGGTGAGGGCGGTATTTGCACCCGTGCTGTCAAAATATTCATCGGTGAGTCCTGATACAGGCCATACCATGGAGTTCATGCAAGAGTATTCGCTACTGTATTCCTCTTCATAATTGACGTCTCCCATGCCGCCATCGACGACGTAGTTGCTGACCAGTTCGGTAGCAGACAGTTTCTCACCTTCGTTCTGTGCGATCATGCCAATCCAAGACTGGAGGCTGGCGCAATACTGCTGCACCTCATCGACGAGTTCTTCGGGCTTGGCACCGGATGGCATCACAATGCGGTAGTTCATGCCTTCCTCGTCGGGCATGGTGCTGGTGTAACGGTAGTATTGGCCGTTTTTCTTGTTCATCACTCCGAAGTGTTCCTCATCATCCGGGCTGACGAGAGCCAGATAGACGGGCTTGCCCGTGTAGTCGGCTTGTGCCTTGGCCTCTGCCATGGTACCTGTGAACATCAACGACTTGCATTGGTTGACCAATTCTGGAATGAGGGTGGAGATGATATACAATTGAGAGTGGTGGAATGACGACTTGATGGTCGGTCCATAGGTAAGCGACTCATCGCGTACGAGGTGATAGATGGAGTCGTTCTCATCCGTACCTTGTGCGATTTCCACCATGCGGTTGGCGGCCAGCTGTCCACCCATCTGCTTGAAGTGACTGTCGGGGATGGCCCTGATGGTGTACGCAGGCTTCACCACAATGTTTTGCTCGACGCCGATATACACGTCGCCGTCGGCACCCACTACGTCGCCAGAGCTATTGGTGGAAATGTCTTCGGTGGCTGTCATGGAATACTCGAAAGCACGTTTGCCACTCCCGGAGAACACAAGGTTGATGCCTACTTCGAAGGATGTTTCGGCTCCTGTGTTGACACCTGAAGTCACACCGGCGCCCATCGGTGCCGCCACGGCTCCATAGAAGGAGGCCAGTGCGGTGCCTTTCTTGATGGAGAACTCAAGTCCTGCCGCCCAATTCATATCCATGGAATAGGAGTATTTGAGCGTGGAGCCCTTGCTAAGTTTGGCGGAGCTTCCGCTTCCCGGCGGGTCGCGAAGGATATCTACAAGTACGGGTTGGTTGACACTGAGGATGTCGGTCCCGTTCTTCATTGGATAAATGTTGAAGACGTAAGCCCGCAAGGGTTCAGCCTCATACATGGTGCCATCCCTTTCCAGCGTCATATTGACAGTGCGCAAGGCATCCTTCTGGGTGAGCAGGTAAGGTATCTTCTCTGCTCCAATCTTGACGATGGCCTGTCCGATGGAGTCGAGTTCGACTGTTTCCTTATGCGTAGAACCGACCATGCCATTGTGGATGGTAACCTTGCCACCACTGAGCCTGACGACATCAACCGTGTCGCTGGAGAGATTGTTGTTCCAATAATATTTCTCCACGGCAGCTATGCGGAAGGGGTACTTCTTCTCGATGCTGAAAACCGGATAGTCGAAGGTGTACTTCGTCCGCATGACGACTGTGGTGTCATTGGGGTAGTTGGGGCGTGTTTCCACCTGATAAACCAATGGGACTGTCACCTTGTCGCCCGACATATTGCGAGCGACATAATTCAAGTCGCCGAAGTAACCGAAATTGTCCATACCCATCTGCTTGTAAGTGAGCAGCGTGGGCGTGTGGTAGATACAGTTATAGATGGCATTTGATATCACCTTGGGGTCATGGACGACCTCCTTGCCGGAGAGGATGAGGAAATCTCCTTCCACGATGACTGTATCCATGTTGAGCGCGTCGGTGAGGTCGATGACGTCGCTGATCTTCCCTTCGGGGAAGAGTGTCGGGTAACCGGAACATGCCAGATGCTGCACCTTCCATTTCACCGGCGGGAGATAGACGACATACTCACCTGAGGTCTGGTCGGGATGAATGGTGATTTGCCGACGAGTGGAGTGCATGGAAGTCTTGTAGGTCTTCCCGTCGTGGGAATTATGGATGAACACGGTGTCACGCTCGGTCTTTGACGGGTTGAGCACGTCATAGACGAGTTGCGAACCATTGTCGCCTTCCAGTGAGAGGGTCATCGTGAGGTTGTCACCCAGGTTGTTGCGTGAGAGACTGTTGTCGAGCGGCAGAGAGCCTTGGTCCATGCCACCCACCATGCGCCCGATGAGCTTCACCTTGGTGTCGTCATAGAAGAAATACTCATCCACCTTTTGGGTGAACAGATGGTTGTAAACCTGTGTGTCTTCGAACTTATGTCCAGCCATGACAGGTTTGATTTCCAAGTCGATGCCCGTGGGCACATAGAAGGAGAATTTTCCATCGTGGTCGGTCTCCAGACTTGAACCAGATGCAGTGCCCACCTGCCTGTTGTTGACCATGAAGTTGACACCCCTTACAGGAATCTTGGTACCCTCGTAGAACACATATCCCGAGAAAGTCACACCAGAGGTGACTACGAAGTCTGGAAGTTCTGTATAGTTGGATTTTTCATTGAAGGTGACTTGGCGTGAGCCTTTCTCAAACGTAACCGTTCCATGTATCTGCGGGTTGCTGATGGGAGCGACGGTGTAGGTGATGGAAGGCTGTCCGTTGTATGGTATGTCATCAATCACATAGTGTCCGTTGATGTCGGTGTAGGTATGTGCCACCGTCTGTCCGTCGCGTTGGACAATGATTTCCATTTCGGAAACGGCGGTTCCATCCATGTAACGCAGGTATCCTTCCACTTTTCCGACATGCTTGCAGGCACCTGGCACCGAATCGGTCTCTTCATAGTGTGTGCCCTCGCAGTCAACAGCGGAGCGCACCTTATATATATAATCGATAATGGGCGACACGGATGTGTCTTCATAGGACATCTCGGCAAGGTTGGGTTCCACTATGGTCCATGATTTACTGTTTTTCTCTCGACGCATGACCTGGAAATAGTCTATGGGGCCACCGTCGGTATCCCAAGTGAGATAGACACTGCTATGACGGGTCTGGGCGACAAGGGAGTTCTTCAACACCTTGCCAGAAGACTCGAAGTAGAATTTTTCATTGTCCCAATTGTAAACCTCGTATGAAGTGCCATCCATGTTCCTTGACTGGGTCATGATGGGTTTGACACCCGGTTGTTCGGTGCACGCCATCCAGTCTTTACCCAGGTATCTTAAGAGCACGTTCACGTCTTCAGGCAGTTCTGAAGCTTCCTGATGGTTCATATGTGATGTGGAGGAATAGAAGCAATTCTGCATTGTCAAATTATGGACATTTCTATCTTGATAGAAGTCATAATTGCTTGATCCGGCATTGCACTCTTCCGGTGCATTCACACAACTGTAGAAGCTGGTTTTGGAGTTTGGTTTTGCATCAAAGCCATACCAGTAATAGACATCTGGAATCTTTCCCGTGAAAAGGCAGTTGCTATATTTCACATCATACGATTCCATGGAGAATACAGAGAGACCATTGAATTCATGCTCCGATGTGGATTCAGGAATGTAATAATTCTCGTTGGTGAAATCCACCTTTACGATACAATTCTTGATCTCACTATTGTAAATCTCTTTGGCCAACGCCGAGCCCCTCATGCAGGTGAAGCGTCCGTCGATGATAAGGTTTTGCACGGTGATGTTGTTGGCATAGGTGATCAGCGGCTTTTGTGCATCAATGGTGATGGTGAATCCATTGCCATTGATTGTTCCTTCGAAAGGAGTATAGAAATCCTTTCCTAAAGGCGTGAAATTCTCAGGCAACTGGATGTTCGAGACAAGCGACACCTTGATGTCTTTGTCGCCATTGAGCACCCTCTTCGCCACGACTTCCCAATCCTCAGCAGATGCCACGGGCACAAATCCTACATAAGGGATGGGCGAATCGCCTTTCTTGGTGTGGAAGAACAATTTATATGTAACACAAGAGCGAGGCAGTGTAAGGTTGATTCTCTTTGCAGCCTTTTCACTTTCAGAAATATCATAGATGATGGAATCGACCAACTCATTATCCCGGTTGTACATCAACACGGACAATTCGAATTCCGCCCTGTCGTCCCACACGAGGTCATAAGCATTATCGGTGGCATATTGCCATTTGACGTATATGGTGCGGTCATCCTTGCTAACCCAGTTGGTGGATGCGTCACTCACCTCCATCAGTTTGATTGGTTTCTGGCCTTCCAAGCTTGCCTTGGCCACCGTGGGGTTGTAGGCTCTCCCCCATTCCCAGCCCCAAAGGCTGGAAACGCCACGTCGGATGCGGTAGGACACATCGACCTTTCCTGTTGCTTGGTCGATATTGTAGGTCCGAAGTGCTTCAACAAGCGTGGAGTCAACATAAGCGTATTGTCCCTTCCCTTGCTCGTACATTTCGAAGCCCAAGTCCACAAAGTCTTCATCCCTACCGGTCATCGACCTTTGTATTTGGAACACATCTCCTTCCATGAAGTCTTCATATTCCGTCTCTTTCACATTCCATGAAATGTTGACGGTGGCCTTTGCGTCATTCTTCGCCTTGGCCTTGAAATCTTCCGCCCTGTGTATCATGGAGATGTCCTCGGGGTCGCTTGCAATACCAGTCATCTGGTTGCCTTCGGTGTCAATGTAATCACAGATGACCTGGAACTCTCGGTAGGCATCGTCAGGATACAATTTGGCAAAGCCGGAAGAATTGGTTTCCAAATCCTGTGTTCTGTAGTTACCATTGCCATTCTTGTATTTATACCACACTTTGGTGACTTTTGAGGAATCTACGGGGATCATCCAAGGCACAACAAGATAGCCTTGGTACTCAGCATCCTCCATCACCATGGCCTGTGTCACCATGGGTTTCATCACCGTGGGTGCAGCCATCATGTCGATGGTCTTCTGCGGTACGTTGATGGTATAGATGTTTTGATAATTTCCATTTCCCTTGCCTTTCACGTCGAAAGAAAAGGTCAGCGTCTTTCCCCTCAACTCAAGTGGCACCTTCCAGTTGAGCACCATGACCATGTGCTCAGTTTGTGCATAACGCCATGTGTTGAAGTAATTTTCAGCACCTTTGTTCAGTTCGATGTCGCTATCGGGATACGAGGAATTCTCTGAACGTATCACCGTAGCAGTTCCTTCAACCTGCAAATTGACACGGGTGTTTGTATATTTCTGGCCGGAAGGTATGTCATTGTTGTAGTTATGGGCATACCATTCGATAAACTGACTTTTCGACACACCTGGTCCTTCAAAGAAAATCTTTCCAGTAGTAATCCAGGTGTCGGAGCCTTCCTGGTCATAGACTGGAAGTTCGAATCTCAACACTCCTTCCGCCTCTTGCCGGATGGTGAAATTTCCGGGCTGTCCGACCCAGTTCTCAGCATGGATGCCGCCGGGCCAAGCAGTGGCCAAGATGGTGAGCAACAGGGCAAACCATCCGACCCGTAAATGTTCGTGATACTTTTTCTTCATAAATGTCATATTTTGATGTTAATCTTTCAATTCCAGAAGGTGACTTTTCAATTTGGTCACCATATTTCCCAAATGCCATTGATACGGGAATGAATATACCATTTAACGCGACCGACGCGGTGCTTTCTACAAGTGGTTTTGAATTGCAAATTTAACTGTTTTTGAACATAAATACTACTATTTTAGAAACAAACTTGACATTTAGTAAAAAACAAAACAATTAAAGAGAAAAATGGAACAATTTGAATATTGATGTTTTCATAATAAAAGGGGGCAGAAGCCCCACTTATATCATTGAACAAACTACTGGAACTTATTTCCCTGAGTCGACCAACCATTTGTCATCAACCTTCTTCAGTTTCACAGTATTGTTCGCGGTGCTGTCGTTTACGTATACGACCTTGAAATTCACGACTGCAGTGCCCTTGTCCTCGTCCAGGGTCTCATCGACAAACTCATAGCTCTTGATTTTCTTGAATTGCTCAGGCTTATTGGCTATTTTCTCTTTCACCATCGCCTTCATGCTCTCCTTGGTTGACTGTTTCTCAAAATACATTATGTCGAACATGCCATCGACATCCTCTTTCTGGTTGAGTTCCATATACTTCTCAGCCACCTTTTGGGTTTCGCTGCCTTTCTTGCAGCCCACGAACAACATTGTCAGCATGACCAAGCATGCCATCCACATCATTTTTTTCATTTTCGTAATTCTTTATTGGTTAAACATATATGATTATTTCATCACCATCAATGGAACTTGCCTGCAACAGATTCCAAGTAGTCGGAATTCAACAAGTCAGAGGGGAACATGCATTCCACCTCCAATATGGGAACATTCACCCGATGCCTCTCCTCCCCCACCAAACCTACTCCTGCCTTTTGGAAGGCATGCACCACCAGTTCCGTGCAGTACATACGTGTGGTGTCGCGGTCGTCATAGTCATGGTCGAAAAGCGTGTTACGACGATAAATCTTCAACGCCTCTTCCGCCGCCTTGCATGCCACAAGGGAATCCTTTGGCCGGCAAACCTCCCCCAACTGGGCATAGACAGAGGAGAAGAAGGTTTCCGGTGTATCCATCTTCACACGGTCGGGGTCACCCTCATAGTCAGGTTCACCAGGGACGGCATGAACCACCATCTTCACACCAGCGGAATCCACCACGATGCCCACGTGGGAATATTCACCCTTTTGGTCAAGTGCGATAACAGTGCGGCTGGTCACACCACTTCCTCGCCTGAACACCACATCGCCGGTTTGCAACGTGCAATCACCAGGCAAGATGCATCGCGACTTACCGGTGCCTGAACAGGCGCGAGCCATAATGACAATAACCAGGATGGCTGCAAGGCAAAAAAAAGCGAAACGCCGATGTTTTGTTTTCATCCGTGGCAAATTTAGGAAAAAAATGAAACATATGAGCGTGAAAGAACATATATTTTTACCATTCCACAAAAAAAACTTAAATTGTGTCTTCGTCACGTTCATAAATGCACTTTTTTATTTAATTTTGGCTCCACCAATGGAAAATGAACAAAACCAAGTAGTCATGACCACAGAAGACAACCTATTGTTGAGCAAATGCGCGATAGTAAGTCGGAAGATATCGCTTATTGCCGAGAAGTACAAGCCGAAGACAGGAAATTGCCCGGTTGTCGCCGCACAGTTGTCAAAGACAGAGAACCGAAGCAAAGAGTATGAAAACGGTTCTTTCATCGTCTTGGTGGTAGGACCGGTGAAGTCGGGTAAAAGCACCTTGGTCAACCTCATAGCTAATGCTTATGTCAGCCCAACACATTTCCTGGAATGTACCGTACGGCCATCCATCATCTCCCAGCGTCGTGAAGGCGAGGAGTGCAAGATCACGGTGTTCACCAGCGAGGACGCCTCGAATCACACGGAGCAGATAGACGCCATCATCGACTGCATCCGCGGTATCGAGAAGGAGGAAGAGTTGGTCGGCATCAGCAAATCCGAATACGCACTGACACCAGAGAACATCAAGAACAAGGTGGAATTGAACCTCGACGAAAGCCTTACCTCGTCGACGCTGGTGACCTCCATCACCACACCGGGCGGGAAATTGATGAAGCAAGATGTGTTCATCATCGACATGCCGGGGTTCGACGGAGAACACGCCAACATAGACAACCCGGTATATGACACCATCGCCCAACGCGCCGATCTCCTCATCTTCGTGCAGAGTTCCAATTCCGCCATCTCAAAGGTGTCGTGGCAGTTTCTCAAGATGCTGTCCGACAACAACAAAGACGTCCCGGTATGCCTGATACACAACGTTTTCGACTCCTCATGGTGGCGACCAGAGGAAGAGCGTGCGGCCGCTGTTGCCATTCAGAAAGGAATCGCAATCAAGGAAATACGCAAGCAAGGTTTCCACATCGATGAAGACCAATGCTTCTGCATCAACCTGGGGAAAGTGGAGGACGGCCGCAAACAAGCCTATCAGGAAACACCAACCCTCCAGCGCGAGGTGGATGAATACGAACGGATAGAGGACATTCTTTACAACAGGGTCATCAACTGCCGCGACGCCATGCGTCTGAGCGTCTGCCTCGGGAGAACACGTCAACAAATCATCAAAAGCATCGCTGCCATAGACGACGAACTGGCTCATCGCGCCCAACTGACAGAACGTTACCAGACCGTTGTCAACGAATTTGCCAAAAATGAAAGTCCTACCGGGTTCACCACCCCTCAACCACTGACCGCCGACTATGCATCGCTGAAGCAACTCATTCGCAACGAGGCCAAAAGCCGTATCATGTTGGTGGAAACAGACAACAACCACAAAAGCAACAGAGAGGCAAGAAGGATTGTCATGAACTTCGTGGAGGACTGCGAGAAGAGCATCACCGCCTCTTTCGGAAGAAGCCTGTCATTGAACCATATGGAAGAAGGACTCTTCCTGGAATGCAAGAAACGCATCGGAGACATCAAGGAAACCGCCATCCGATGTCATTCGCAGCCACTGCCCATCACTGTCAACCGACTGCCCATCAAAGAAATACCCGACATTTCGCTCGCGCCTGGGATAGATTTCGAATTGCTCATCCCACACAAGCCCATGATCCCACTGATTTTCACCCGATGGGGCGGCCACTCCGCCGAAGACGTCGTAGGGTATATCAACAAGGCAACAGAGCGGCTTGCAGGCTCACAACCAGGCGACTCACAAAACATGGAAGGGTACTTGCAGAAGGAAGGAGGCGCCCTGCCACCCCTGCTCGACCAATTCAACCAACTGGTAAAAGAGATTTCGCAGAAGTATGAAACCATCTGCAAGGAATACTGGCAGCAAAGCCGAGACGCCATACTCGAGGGCATCATCGCCGACAAGGCTGCCTTCGACGCAGAGACTGATATGCTGAAGCAACTGAACAACGAACTAACAAAAACCAAAGACCTCATATGAGACGCAACTTGATCATCATCGCATGCATCTTCCTTGGCATACTGGCATTGATGGTGTCGGGCAACATCATCATCATCGGTGAGAAAATAGCAAGTGTCACCCACCTGTGGTGGCTGGAATGGGTGTTTTATGCATTGCTGCTCGGCATCTTCTCCTATTACATCCTGCTGCCCATCTGGCGTGTGCACCACTGTCCTGCCTTCCCCGCACTGGCCGTCGACGAGGAGGCAAGCGAGGAGCAACTCAGAGATTATGGCAAGCGGTTGACCGAGCACTGCGACTTCATAGAAGATGCACAACGGCGGAAAGAGCATCAAAAGGCGTTGGAAACCAACCTGCTGCACGCATCCGGGAGTCGTTCGCAATTGCTGGAGGTCCTCAAGCAGGAAATGGCTCTGCGTTATGACGGCGACAAGGCTCATGGCATCCTGGGCATCAACGGACAAATCAAGGAATGGGCGAAAACCGTCTTCATGATCTCGGCCATATCCCAAAACAGCCGTTTCGACACCGTCAGCGTGATGTGGCTCAACTACAAGATGATAGAAAGCCTGGTGCTCGCCTCCGGCTTCCGTCCCAACAACCGCCAGATGTTCAAAATCTACCGAGACATCCTGACCACCGCATTAATCACCTACGCAATGTCGGAAACTTTGACAAAGACCGGTGCCATCGCACCCTTCGACTTTGGAGACCTCCACGATAGTGGAGCGGATGCCGTAAGCGACGCTGCCGATGTCGATGCCATGGAGGGGGCCACGGCGGGCATAGACCCGGATGATGTCGGTTTCGACGAACAGTTGACCAATAGCGAGGGACTGTCGGTATATTCCATCCTCCGCCGCATCAAGATCCCTGGTGTCGTGGTGGGTTCTGCCCTTGACGGCACGGTGAACGCGCTGATGACACTGCGCATAGGATACATCACCCGAACCTACCTGCAGCAGGGCGAGCAGGCTCTGACCGGCATCAAGAACAAACGGGCGGTGAAATGGCAGGCGATGAAAGACGCACTTGTCACCATCCCTGTCATCGTGGCATCGGGAAGCTCCGTCGTGGGAAAGAAAACCTCAAACCTCATCATAAAACTCATCAAGAAAAAAGACACAGCAAAAGCATAGTACCTAACACACCCTCTCCTAAAACCTCCTATTCGTGAAATAAAACTAAATCTTTGCTGTTTCTTTTGTGCTTCACCCTTCTTTAACTACTTTTGCATAGAAAACAAAGACGCAATATAAACTATTCATTATGAAGACAAGACTTATTATACTCATTACACTCCTGTTTGTGGGCATTGCAGCCCATGCAGGCGACAAGCACGAGCCTCCCATCAAGCACGTGACCGTTTTCACCACCGGTGCACAGGTGGAGCGGTCGATGTCGCTCAATCTCACTGCGGGTGAACAAGTCATCACCTTCACCGGCTTCTCCCCCTACACCGATACAAAGAGCCTGCAACTGAGGGCTCACGGCAAACTGACCGTCATCGGGGTGAACTACCGCAAGGCCCATCCCGACAGCACAAAGCAGGTGCAGATATGGAAGGATGCTGAGAAGAAAGTGAAGGCTGCCGACGACAAGATACACCAACTGAAAGCCCAGCGTGAAGTGGTGGAGTCGCAACTGGAGATGGTGAAAACCAACTGCTCCGTGGGCAACCGCACCGCCGTCACCCCCCTTGCCGGCATCAAGGAACTCAACGACTACTATTCGCAGGAACTTCTTGCATTGAAGAAGAAAATCATCTCCATCGACGAGGAAATCCAGAAAGCCAACGAGGAAAAGCAACGTCTGGTCTTCTCCGCCGACTCCATCGCTCACCTGAAACTCACCACTGTCACAGAAGTGGACGTGAAAGTGGATGTTCCACAGGCTTGTCGTGCGGAGTTTGATTTCTCCTATTATGTGAAGAACGCCGGGTGGTATCCCACCTACGACGTGAGGTCGGAAAGCACCTCGCACCCCCTGCAACTCTCCTACAAGGCCAATGTCTTCCAAAACACCAAGGAGAAATGGGACAAAGTGCCGGTGACACTCTCCTCCGCCAACCCCAACCGCTCGAATATCGCTCCCGAACTGCGCACTTATTGGCTCGACTACGGCCGTTCTGCTCCTCGGTATGACCAAAGCGATGAGGACAACGGTGTCTCCGGCATTGTGACAGACGAAAAGGGAGAACCGCTCATCGGTGCATCGGTGCTCGTCGTGGGAACAAAGCTCGGCACGGTGACCGACTTCGAAGGCCGCTATTCCATCACATTGCCCAAGGACAACAAGCAGTTGAAATTCTCCTATGTAGGATACGTACAGCAAACCAAACGGGTGACCGGCCCCACACTGAACGTCAAGATGAAAGAGGACAATGCCGTACTTGAAGAAGTAGCTGTTGTAGGATATGGCACCATGGACGCCTTGCAAGGAAGGGTTGCCGGGTTGGAAGTCTCCAACTCGTCATCAAGACGAAATGCAAAAATGGCAGCACCAATGATGAAAGCCGATGAGGAAGAACTTGCCGAAAGCGAAATGATGGACGTGGAGGAGCAGAAGGCACAGTTCGGCTATGAGTTCGAAATCAAGCAACCACTCACCCTGCTATCCAACGGGAAGGTCACCGTCACTGAAATCGCCCGCTACCAATTGCCCGCCAATTACCAATACGTGGGCGTGCCCAGGGCCGACAAGGAAGCCTTCCTCGTGGCAGATGCCACAGGTTGGAGCAACTACAGCCTGTTGGAAGGCGAAGCCAACATCTATTTCGACAACTCCTTCGTGGGAAAGACCATCATCGACCCCAACGTGCCCAGCGACACTCTCCATTTCTCTCTCGGGCGCGACAACGGCATACGCATACAGCGCACCAAGGTGGCCGACAAATCCACTCGCAAACTGCTCGCCTCACACCAGGAACAGACCATGACATGGCGCATCACCTTGAAGAACACCCGCAACGAGGCCATCAACATGACGCTCAAGGACCAAATCCCCGTCTCCCAAAACTCGGGCATCACTGTGACGACGGAAGAGTTGAGCGGTGGCAACCTCGACAAGGAAAAGGGCATCGTCACCTGGAACATCAACCTCCAGCCCAACGAGCAAAAGGAGCTTTTGGTGCAGTATCGTGTGAAATACCCCAAGAACCGCCGATTGGTCATAGAGTAGCCACTGGTTGCTAGGATTTCTAGTTTTTCTAGAAGTCCTAGTTTTCCTAGAACTTCCTATAGTTTCCTATAAAATAAAAAACTTTTCAAATATCAAAACATGATGAAAACCTTATTATTATCCATCGCAATGATGGCTTCCTTCGGCACTTGCCACGCACAGAAAACGCTTGTGCTTTACTATTCAGAATCAGGAACGACCAAGACCGTGGCTGAAGAGCTGCAGAAACAGCTCAATGCCGACATTGAAGGCATCGAGTGCGTCACGCCCTATCCAGGGAATTTCCAGGAGACCATTCAGCGCGGCCAGAAAGAGGCGCAGAGCGGCGAATGGCCAGAGCTCAAGCCACTGAAAAAGAAAATCTCCGACTATGACGTCATCTTTCTCGGCTATCCCATCTGGTTCGGCACCTGCGCCAATCCGATTTTCTCACTTCTGAAAGACAACGACTTCGCGGGGAAGACCATCGTCCCGTTCTGCTCCTTCGGCAGCGGTGGTCTGAACACCTCTACCGATGCCTTGAAGAAAGCCTTGCCCAAAGCAAAGTTTGTAGAAGGTTACGGTGTTCGCCAGGCAAGAGTTGAGTCTGCCGCGAAGGAAATCGACAGGTTTCTCAAGGTCAGCGGTTTCAAGAAAGGCACCGTCGCTCCCCTACCCGACTTCTCGGCACAGCAACCTGTGACCGAAGAGGAGAAAGCCATCTTCAGTGCCGCCTGCTCCAGTTACCAGATGCCACTTGGCACACCGTCGACCGTGGGCAAGCGTGAGACACCCGATGGCACGGAATACCAATTCAAGGTCAAAAGCCGCGGCTTCGACGGGCAGGAGGCCACATCCACCATCTATGTGATTGCAGGCAAGGAGCCTGGCGCCAAGCCGGAATTCACACAAGTAGTGAGATAAAAAGGGGAACTCCCGAAAAACTCCCCCAAACTAGCAGACATATGTCCCTTTAACTCCCCGAAACAAGCAGACATATGTCCCTTTAACTCCCCTTTAACTCCTCTTTAACTCCCCTTTAACTCCTCTTTAACTCCCCTTTAACTCCTCTTTAACTCCCCTTTAACTCCTCTTTAACTCCTCTTTAACTCCTCTTTAACTCCTCTTTAACTCCTCTTAGATAAAGAAGACTCGTCACAGACGAGTCTTCTCTTCGTTTCCGGCACCTGTGCCCTTGTATTTCGAGCGGGTGGCGTTGAAATTGTAGTTCAGGGTCAACCCTACACACTGCGTGTAGCTATAGACATCCTGGGCTGTCTGGCCGATGGCATAGTAAGTGGTGACCTTCGTCCTGGAGGTGCGGAAGATGTCGTTGGCATAAAGCGTTGCCGCCAGGCGTCCTTGCAGGAAACTCTTTTGCAGCCGGGCGTTCACCGCGAAATTGCTGCCACGATACATGAATCCCCAATGGTTGCTGCCGAAATAACTGACTTGCAGCAGAGCCTTGGTCGGGGATGGCGAACCCCCTCCAAACACGAACCAAGATTTCAGGTCGAAGCTGAACTCCGGCTTGTTCATTTTCTTCGGCGCACCATACTTCTCGGCATCAAACATCTGCTGATAGTAGTGCAGCGTGGCGGAGGGCTGCCAGAAGCCGAACTTTGGTGATGCGACGAGTGTGGCATAGACACGGTCCTGGTGGTCGAAGTTGTCGGGCTGGAATATGCCTATCTCTTTCTCCTCGTCATACACATTGCCGACATGGGTGAAGAAGTCGTTCTCACGGGTGAAACCTGCCATGAAGTTGAGCCACGAATAGGTGAGGTTGAAGTCGATGCTCTGACGAGCCGAGGGACGCAGCAGCGGATTGCCTCCTTCGTATAGCATGCGGCTGTCGTAAATCACGATGGAACTTAACATACTATAAGGTGGTCGGGTGATGCGCTTGCCATAACTCAGTTGCGCACTCCACTTGCCCTTCTGCCAAGCGGCTGAAAGGTTGGGGAACCAGTCGTTATAGGTACGGCTGGGTTCAGGCTGCCAGATGCCAAACGAACTGTAATCCGTAGATACATGCTCATAGCGCAGGCCTGCATTCAGGTGCCATTGTCCCAGTTGCAACTCGTATTGGGCGAAGCCGGCGATATTATTTTCGTCCATCTCGTTGTCGGCAGTAGGTATGATTTCCTCGTCGTTATGGTTGCGGCCATGGCTCTCCGTGCTCGTCACCTCCGAACCGCCGCTGAGCACGCCTTTCCAGATGGGATAAGTCAACACCAGCTTTCCTGCCACCATCCTTCGGTCTTCGTTGCTATGGGTGGTGATGGTTCTATCACCCAATTCCTTGCTCATCTCTTGTCCGAAGATATGATCTTCCGATGCACGTCGCAGCAATGTGGCATTCAGGTCGATGCCTAATTTCCCCACTTTTCCTACATAGTACGTATTCAGTTCCCAGACGGGTTTGTCGTTTTCGTTGATATTCGTTTTCAGATGCACGTCGCCATAGAATGCCCCGTTTTTCAGATAGTTCTGCCTCATATCTGTAAAGAAACGATTATAAAGCAAATGCTCCGACGAGAAACTCAGTCCTACGGAATGGTCGGCGTTGAAGTCATAACTCATCCCTGCCATATACTGAAAACTCGTCCAGGTGCTTCTTACCGGCAGGTCCACACTGACATTGAACATGTCCTTGCTGATATGCAGTTCTTGGTCGAGGTCTTGGTCGATGCTGTGATTACCGTTGTCGAGTGCCACATTGGCGAAAGCCTCCAGGCCGCCTTGGCGATACTTCACTGTCAGGTCATCGTAGTTGCTCAACTTGTTGTTCTGCTTGGCATCAATGGTAGCCATCACACTCAGCCCGTCGCCTTGTGCCTTGAGCGTCTTGATGCGGATGACGGCATCCACCTCGGCATTGTATTGTGCCCCGGGGGCGGTGATGATGTCCACGCTCTTGATGTCGATAGACTTCAACTGCTTCAGTTCCTGTACGTTGTTCACCTTCTTGTTGTTGATGTAGATTTCCGGCTCCCCTTTGGCCAGCACCTCGAACTTGCCATCGCGCCCTTGCACCATGGGCATCATCGAGAGCACATCGTCGGCATTGCCGATGTCGTGGAGGATGGAATGCTGCACTTCAACGATCATTCCGCCCTGCGTCATCTTGTATTGAGGGACCTCCCCCTTTACCGTGACTCCTTGTATCAAATAAGTGTCGGGATGCATGGCGATGGTGCCGAGCCGCCCCACCGATGCGTTCCTTGTCACGGTCTTGTAACCGACATAGGTGAGTTTGACGATGAGTTGGCGAGGTTGGCACGGGATGACGAAGTCGCCGTTCTCATTGCTCACACCTCCTGTGATGAAGGCGGAGTCGTTGGGAGCGAGGAGTGACACGGTGACATAGGGCAACGGCTTTCCGTGCTCGTCGACGATATGCCCCGTCAGTTTGGTGTCAGCCTTCTGCATGCATTCCACATAGATGTCCTTGTCCTCTGAGGTCACACGCATGGGATAGAAGCCCACCACCTGCCTGACGGCATCCTTGACCGAGGCGTTCCTCAGCAAAGTGGTGACGGTGAAGTCCTCCAGTTCGTCGAAGATGAAGTTGATTTTGTAACTGCTTTGCGCGTTGTCTATCCAGATGAGCGCCTCGGAGAGGGAGGTGTTCCTGAAGTCGCGTGTGAGTTGCTGAGCCCCTGCCGTCGTGGCGACGAGGCACAATATGATGATGAAAAGATGTCTCATGATGATGTCCTATTCGATGGTGATGGTTTTTTCGGAAAGCGTGAGGTGTACTTTCTCGAAATGGTTGATGCGTTTGAGGATGTCCTGGATGGAATCGTTGGCCTCCCATTTCAGGTAGAATCGCAGTGTGCGTGTGGCTTCGTTCTTGAACACCACCTTCACTCCGTAGTCACGGCTGAGTTGCTGCATGATCTGTTGCAGTTCCACGTTGTTGAACTGCTGGTCTTTCCTGATGGAGTCATTCCTCTCCACAATCGGCGCCACGCTGTATTCTGCCTCTTGTTGTTTCGCTTCCTGCACCTCCGGGGTTTGTTGGGGAGCAACGGTCGGTGTGTCCTCCTTCACGTCGTTGGTCTTGCTGAAATGCTGGATGGCAGCATAGGTGATGCCAGAGAGAGCAGCCACGGTGACGATGATGGCGGCCCATCTCATCATCGGGCTTTGGCGTCTGTGGTGCTGGTGCTTAGCCTTGAATTGCAGCCACTCCTCCTCCACATCGGGGACGGGGACGTTTGTCTCGTCGAGCATTTGGTCGAGTTGCTCGTCTGTGTATTGCTCCGGGTGGAGGAGCATCCTGATTCGGTCTTTGTTCTTCATACTTCTCGTTTGTTGAATTGTTGACGCAGTTTCCTCAGTCCTTGCACGATGTGTTTGTTGACGGCTGAGAGGCTGATGCCGAGGGAATGTGAGATGTCCTTGTATGACTTCTCGTCGTCGAAGCGCATGCGGATGACGCGTCCAGTCTGGGTTGTTAGCCTTTCGTCGATGTATTGTTGCACCATCGTCGTCAGTTCTTCGTCAGACTTGTCCTGCCATGTCTCCGTCTCGCCCCCGGCGGGTTCCGTCGCGAGTTGCGTCGTGGTTTCCTGCTGTCTTTGCCGTTGTGCAATGATGTTGAGGCAGCGGTTTCTGACGCAGGTGAGCAGGAACGCCCGTTGCGACTCCTCGCGTAGTGTCACGCTGCCATCCCAGAGCCGTGCGAACACGTCCTGTACGGCATCCTTGGCATCGTCGTCGTCGCCCAGCAGGATGTGGGCGGCCCTGTACATCCTGCCGTATTCCGAATGGAAAAGTCGTTCAAACTGTCGTTCTCTGTCTTGCATCTTTTGTTCGCTGTTTTATCCTATATACAGCCGAGTATGAAGAATCATCACCCCAGAAGGCAGATTTTTTTGAAAAATATCGAATAGCATGCAAAATTAGCGAAAAAAACTGAAGTAGGGTAAGGTAAGATTGCCCAATTGCATTTTTGCGTATAAATATTCATCACAACTGCAATTTTTCACATTTTTATACAGAAACTTTCTCCGATTTGACGAAATGATAATTTTATTTCACGAAATGATAAGTGGGAAAATGGCTTTCATACCTACCTTTGCATCGCCAAAACATCAATGATATGCCCAATGTAGAATACCAAAACTCAGCCATGGAATATGCGATGTGGTATCAAGAGCATCTGCTCAAGATGGAGAGTGTCATGGGTAAAAGGATTGAGGCGAAAATCGAGGAAATCATCGACAGGAAATTTGATGAATACATGAAAAAAACAAGAAACGAGAAATAACTCAACAACAATCATCAATTCATTTATTAACATTTCAAACAGTTATGAAAAAGACTATTTTCAGTTTCGCCATCGCAGCTGTAGCAGCTGTAGCAATGGTATCATGTGGAAACAAGACCGACAACACCGGTAGCGGAGAGGCAACACCTGAGGGTGAGCAGGCTACGGAGCAAAAGGCCGAGGCAGAGGATGCCAACACGCTGAGCACCGATGCTTTCAGCATGGCCACGCCCGATGATTTTGAAATCAATGGCAAACCTGAGTATTTGCAGAAGAACCATGAAATCAGTTTCCGCACCAAGGCTGGTGTGACACCTACCTATGAGATCAAAATCAACCATGATGCCAACATCACTTTCGACACCCGCCAGTCAGACATCGCCAAACTGAAGGCTATCGACCCCATCAAGGTGGGCGACGTGTCTTTCCAAGGTGGCTGGCAACCCGATGGCAAAAGCCTCGTCCTCTATGCCGACCTTGGCGACAAGGGCACGGCAAGGGTGTTCCTGCCTAAGCCTAGTGGCGTGAATGCTCCCGACGATGCTGCTGTCATCGCAAAGTTGGCCGAACTGCTTTCAAGCCTCAAATTCAAATAAGAAAGGACCATCATCCTCATGCTTCAGTAAGTATGTGATATCCATCGACTCTCTTCGGAGAGAAAGATTGTCTACGGAGTCGGAGAGCAAAGGAGAATGCGCCATAGGTGTGAGAAACTCCCAAACTCCTCAACTCCGTAGACCGATTCAATAGCATGGAATCGTTTGAAGGGCAGAAAACGGTCAACCTTGGAGTAAAGGAGCATGCGCCATAAGCATATGAAAAATCCCAAATTCCTATGTGGCTGCAAACATCGCTCTTCGAGTTTTCCTGCCGGGATTTTTCTCGCATGCACGCGCACTTGTGTGGTTGTTTTTTTCTTTTTTTATTTTTTTTCTTCTTTAGGGGGTGCAGGGGGAATTTCTTCTTTCTTTTGTTTTTTTCTTTTTTACTTGTCACATTTGCTGTCACAAAAGGCGTCACAACGACCGTCACATCAAGCGTCACATCGAGCGTCACATCGAGCGTCACACCCTCAAAACTACCACATTCATATCTGACTGAATTACAGGATGTTGAGACTGATTTACTCGTGTCGAAAAACGTCACATCACCCGTCACATCACCCGTCACAACATCCGTCACAACACCCGTCACAACACCCGTCACATCACCCGTCACACTGTCCGTTGCTGTTGATAGTTTTTCCGCTGTCATTTGATGGGTTTGACATCCTTCTGGCAAGACGGGAAGAATCCCATCTCCATATCGTGCAGGCAGTGTGGATTGGTCCTTGGTTTTTCTTGGCTTTTCCATCTTATTGATTATTCAAATTGGTCTTTACAACTTATTATCACATGTGTTTCCATTTGCAAAAATATGTCATTTTCATTTGTCCTTGTTGCTATTTTAATATAGGTGTGCTTGAATATTTGGAGAATTCATTTGAATTGCTTATCTTCGCAGCGAAAATGCAGGGCCTTCCGGCTTGGCAGACCAGACGATAAACCATCATCAAAATAATGCGACACCATATGAAAAAGACATTGGCAATACTCTTGTTCAGCCTTGCCGTACATGCACAATGGGGCGTGGCTCAAAACACGATGGCCAGCATCAGGCAGCGCTATGCGGCAATGAAGGAGTATATCAACACCCACAACGGCACCAACGACAACGATGGTGCCGAATGGATGGAATGCTACCACGTGGAAGCACGCCATTTCCTTCCTGCGACAGGCGGTCACAAGGAAAATGTATATATGTATTTCGACGAGAAGGAAAATCCCGACGACCTCATCTATGCAAAACATTGGCTGAAATTCGTCACAACGAAATACAATTATGCCGTGCGTGAGTATTACGAAGAATACCTATACGATGAAGACGGCAACATCGCCTTCATCTATGCCTTTCAACCCTGGCTTGACATCGAGGACAACAGTGAGGATATGGATTATGAGTTCAGGTTCTATTTCAACAAGGGCAAGTTGATCAACGCCATCGTCAAGAAAAGTCCCTTGGGGGAGAATGCTTTCGTGGAAGATTATTCCGGCACCACCGTGAAAAAGGCACACCAGGAGTTTTACCAAGGTTTCATCGCCAGGTCGAAAGACTTCATGAAGTTGTTCAACTCCATGGAGAATGCGATGTACAACTTTTCCGATTGACCCCTACCCCATTGCCAAGCAGCGCTATAGACGGTGTGGCTGAAGGGGGCATTTCCAGCATATTTTTCCACAAGTCAAAAAAAGTGCATATACATTTAATTGAATCGCTGTTTACAATAAGAAAAGCGACATTCATGGTAATGATGGCAGCAGCCGCCATCACCCTTTCCGCGTGCAAGGAAAAAGCCAGCGACACCCCGCTCCCATGGGCGGAAACAGAAACCCCTGAAGGAAGCGAAACGACACCCCCCGCAGGGGCGGAAACGTCGGGGTCATCGGGCAAGGATGCAAGGAAGGCGATGGAGACTGCGGAGGCAGAGGCTGCTGCAGCCGCAGCCAAAAGGGCTGAGGGAAGCGCCGGGTTGAAGAACACCTTCTACAGCCATCGTTTCACCATAGGCTATCCCGAAGCCTTGAAGGAGAGATTCACCGACGAGACAACGTTCACTGCCGAGACCAACGACAAGGACAGCCGCATGAACGTGAGATACGAGCAAGACGGCACCTTCGCCGACCTCAGCGAATGCGCGGAGAAGTTCAAGCAGGAAGGCAGCGAAGACGAGGTGTTTGAGAAACCAAAGGTCAACGGCAACGTGATGACGATGAAGTCGACCAATCTCGGGGAGACCTGCATGTATTTCATTGTGAAGAAAGACGCGATGACAGGCGTGGTGGGCAAATATTATTTCAGGAGTTCGAGAGCGAAGGACTTCGAGAAATATTTCCCCTCCATCGTCAATTCCGTCGATATCAAATAACACGCAAATCGATTACAAATAAATATGAAACGTTTACTGATCATTTTCGCCATGGCCCTGTGCCTTCTGCCTTTGTCGGCTGAAAGCATGCGCGTGGGCCAATTGAACCGTAGTTACATCACCTACGTACCAAGGAACCTTGGCACCAACCGTCCGCTGCTCATCTCATGCCACGGCATGAACCAGGATGCCAACTACCAGAAGGGGATGCTGAAGATTGAGACCGTGGCCGACACCGCCAAGTTCGTCACCGTCTTCCCCGAGGGCATCGACAGGTCATGGGACATCTCAGGCAACCGTGACATCAACTTCATACTCGCCCTCATCGATGAGATGGTGGAGAAGTATTCCATCGACCCTTGCAGGGTGTATCTCTCTGGCTTCTCCATGGGTGGCATGTTCACCTACCATGCGATGAACAAGATTGCCGACCGCATCGCCGCCTTCGCCCCCATCAGCGGCTACCCGATGGGGGGTGCCACGGCCAACCCCAACGTGCGTCCCATACCCATCATCCACACCCACGGCACAACCGACGACGTGGTGTCGTTTGCCAACGTGCAGCGCAACCTGAACGTCTGGATTCAGCACAACGGATGCCCGACGACCGCCACCGTGACGCGCAACTACCGTGGTACGCCCCACATCACCCGCCATGTATGGGGACCGGGCAACGAAGGCGTGGAAGTGGTGCTGATGGAGATGGCCAACAAGGGTCACTGGATTTCCAACGACTTCGGCGTGCTCACTGGCGATGAGATATGGAAGTTCTGCAGCCGCTATTCGGTGGATGTCACCTACCCCATCGAGAAACCCGTGGTGCAAATCGACCAAAGGTTCACAAGCCTCAACGAAGCGAAAGGCAAATCCTTCGCCATCGTCAACGAGGAGGAGGGGTTGGCATTCCACGGCATCGACAACCAGAACCTGGGATACAGCGAGTATTCCGATGCGTTCAGCGACGACAATTCCGGCTACCACTTCAAACTGGTGAACAGCAGCGTCTCCAACAGTTGGCTGCTGCGCCTGATGACGCCCGACAACACTGAGTATAGCATCTGGGGAAATCCCGGATACCTCAACTCACAACCTGTAGACGGCTGGTGCTGCTTCATCCTCGGACTGAACAACCAGAACGGACAAGATATCAGGAACGGTGCCGTGTGGGAAATAGAATACGTGGACGGAAAAGGCTTCTCATTGAAGAATGTTGGCACAGGCCTCTATCTCCACGACAGTTCCCCGGCGAAATACGACACCCCGAAATATTTCACCTTCTGCACCACGGAGAAAGTGACCGGCATCACCACCGTTCCCTCTTCATGCAAGAGAGATGACGGAAGCACATACGACCTGCTCGGCCGCCGCGTGGATGACAACAACCTGCGTCCCGGCATATACATCAGGGGCGGAAGGAAGTTTGTCGTGAAATAGCATCATCACAGATTACACTATTCATCATAAAAGACTAAAAAAGTGAAACGATTAGCAAGAGCAATTTTCTGCATGATGGCAATGGCCTGGGCGATGCCGGCCATCGCCCAGGACAACAACACCTGGCCATGGGATTTTCCCCAACAAGTGAAAGTGAAAATCGTGGAGGGCCAGACCGTTCTCAGCCCCTACACCTACTATCCCCAAGCCGTGAAGGAGGGCAAACCGCCCAAGGAAGCAGTGCTCATCTTCTATGATACCACGGTCAAGAATGTCGGTGAGGTGAAATCGACACTTGCCACCTACAACGGCGAGGTGGAGATGCCCAACGCGCTCATCATCCCATTGCCCAATAACGCCAAGGCAAAGAAAGGCGACGTGGTGCTCACATGGTGGCAGAGCGGCAGTGGATTGGAGAGAGCCATCGTCGTTGACGACAGCAACCCTCTCGAACCCAAGGTATGCTACCTCGACCAGAGATGGCCCGACAATCCCGAAAGCCCCAAGGTGGCTGAGAAGAAAAAGGGTGAATCCTTGAAACCGTCATCATTCGCCGTCATCAAAGACAAGCAGTGGCAAAGCGGCGCCCAGGTTGCCATACACAAGGACAACGAATGGTTGGCAGGGACACTCATCCACGTGGAGGGCGACAAGGTGCTGGTGCTGGGTTTCGGCAGCAAGATAGAGGCATACGACAAGGCCGATGTGCGCCTCATCCCCTTCAAGGAGAAAATCAAGGTGGGCGACGAGGTCTGGGCGACTTGGGTCAACACATATCGCCCCGGTTATGTTGTCACCCATGTGGACAACGAGGCCGGACGTGTCTATGTGAAAGGCAAGAACAGTTCTAGCGTCGAAGCTAAAAGCATCGCCGAAGTCACGAAGACACTTCAATAATCACTTCCTCTACTTCAGCAAGTAATGGGAAAGGAGGAGTGAAGAGGGGTAAAAAACTATGGGGTATCATTTCTCCCCCAAAAAGCAGTAAAAGTGGGCATATGTCTGTTTAACTCCCGAAACAAGCAGACATCACTTCTCTATCGGTATTTCCTTTTTCTCTCCTTCCGTACTGATGAAGGTGATGATGTGCTCGCCTGAGGCAAGGTTCATATAGGCACAAGGGTTGTCGCCGACATCGATGCCGTCGATATGGGTCAGGCGGTCGCCCAAACGCAGCCCCGATGCATAGGAACGGCTCATGCTCCACACGAGGGTGACATAGAGGTTGCCGTCTGCGCGAGGCATCATCGCAAAATCACTGTATGTGTTTGCCACCGTCACGCCGTTGTCATAATGATATGGGCGGAAAATCATCTGGTGCGTGTTGTAATCGATGACCATCGACCCGAATTTTAAAATAGAACTGCCTAATACATAATCATTGGCAGACTGCTGGTTGGTTGTCACCTGGCGGAACACGCAATCGCCGATACGTAGGCTGTCCAGACGCAGGAGCAACAGACGCTCGTCGGCGGTCTTGCCGTAGACGCCTGCTGTGATGCTCCCTATGGCGGTGTCGAGGGTGTCTGCCTCGGTAATGTCTTTGCGTCGCACGTCGAGGAAACCGGGATAACCAGTGTCAAACAAGCACCATCGCGATTTGTCGGCACGGGTGGAGACCTGCAGGTATGGAACCCGCACATCTTCTTTGAACGGGAAACGGAACCCCTCTTCACTGTCGAAGACACCCCGCCGGTCGGTGATGACCATGATGCCCTTTTCGGTGTCTATCTTCATCGCGCGGCACTTCGAGAAAAGGTTGCTGCCGATGCAACCCACAATCTGCTGACAGTCGTATTCGTTGTTGATTATACTATGACTGGGAGAGAGGACGACCTGGTAGTTTCTGACGGTGACATTCCCGACACGCATCTTGGGGATGCGTTTCACACTGGAAAGATGTATGTGATTGGCCGCATCATTCATAAGGGCGAAACCAAACTTGTTTTTCAAGGTGAGGGCACGGTCGGTGAACATCAATCCGATGCTACAACCAGTGTCGAATATAAACTGATGTGTGCGCCCCTCTATCTCCACCGGGATGAAAACCCTGCCACGACGGTATTCAATAGGAATGGTGTCGCAGAAATCCTTCTCCTCGATACTCATCTTGGAGAAATACTGAGCGTTGGACGGCAATACCATCCCAAAGGCCAGCACCATGAAAACTAAGGACGAACCAATCTTTCCCATCTTCCTAAAATCCTCAATCATTTAATTTAACACTATTCATAAATGAACCCACATAAAACAAGTCCGTATGAGCAAATATCAGTGTTAGTTATCCCCTCCCCTCAAGGGGAGGGGCAGGGGTGGGGTCTGTAACTTGTTGTTTTTCAATGCTTATTCTCCCCACCCTACCATTTCACTCACTTTCCACTTTTTCATTTTCCTTAGTGGTGAAAACAAAGTAAAACAAAACTCCGACTGATATGGCAAAATTATACAAAAAACGGGAATCACTAGCCAATCAGATAAAGAATTTAACTTTTCTTTGATTTACAGTAGATTCTTTTTCAAAATGCATGGGTAATCAAACGATGATACCATCAAAACGTCTCCTTTCGTGACGATTTTTTACATCTGTCTTGATTTGCCCAGCCCTTCGGGCTTCACTTCACAACCGGTTGCCATACAAGACAAATCCAAATTTATAATGAATTTTTACTTCCGAAATAAGGTATCCAATTTGTAACCTGTTCTTTCATAAAGATTCCGTTTCGCTTTCTATGCCAAGAGGTCTCGTCCAACAGTCGGTGCGCATATCCCTCCCCAGTAGGGTCAGGTCTTGTGCCTGACCGCAAAGGTGTTGAGGCTAGGGTCTTTGATTAAAAGTTGATACAACAAATTGGGCACCCTACTAAAAAAATGGATTAAAAATTTGCATGCTCCAAATAAATTAATTAATTTTGCACTCGCTTTTGAAATCACCACTCAAGGAGAGATGGCAGAGTGGTCTAATGCATCGGTCTTGAAAACCGACGTACCGAGAGGTACCGGGGGTTCGAATCCCTCTCTCTCCGCTAAAACCAGCGTAACAAGTTGAAACTCAACAAGTTACGCTGATTTTCGTTAAAAAGGTGCGACAAATATGCGCCAGTTTTGGTTCTAATGTAGGACGAGCATTCTTAGGACATTGATGCCAGTGTCATAAAGAATGTTAAAAAAATGTGCTCTAAATTTCGTACTGGTTCAATTTCAAAACTCGTGGGCTACACCTATCCCAC
>JAFWSS010000125.1 GCA_017524385.1 Prevotella sp. | reverse complement strand
CGGCGAGGTGATGGTCGGCGGTTATGCCGACATCTACCTGCAGCCCATGCTCGGCATCTACCCCGACATCGAGCACAGTTATGTGTTGGAGTTGAAATACCTCCCCTCGAAAGCCTCCGACGCCGAGGTGGCGGCAGCCCGAGAGAAGGCCATCGACCAGATCACACGCTATGCCGAGAGCGTTGGCGTGGAACGCACCATCGGCCACACCCGACTCCATCGTCTCGTCATCCTCTGGCGCGGCATGGATATCGCTGTGGCAGAAGAACTGGCATAGTTGGCTCTTTGCAACAAAAAAACGACAAACTACTAAAACACTACTAAAAACCAGGATGAAAAAGATGAAAAACCTCTTGCGCATGATGGCCATCGCCATCTGCCTCTTCGTTGTCGACAGCATCGTGTTGGCAGCAACAACCATCGACGATGACGGATATTATTTCGTCAACGACTTTGAAAGCAACGTCCCACCGACCCGACCCGATGAAGAAACTGCCATCTATGTGGAGGGACAGGGCGAATGGCTCTTCTTCAAAGCCTTCGTCTCCACCAACTCCAGCTATGTGAAAAGCGGCACGCAGAACCTCCGCCTCTACAAGAATGGGAGTTATGTGGTGACACCCGTCCTCGACAAAGGGGTGAAGGATGTCACTTTCCATGTGGGACGTAAGGGCAAGGGTGTTGATGTCTATATCTCCACCGATACAGGGAAGAACTGGACGAAGGTGGAGACCATCAACAGCACCGGACAAGCCACCGTCACGGTCGAGAACAGTGAGGCCAACCGTGTGAAGATTGCCAACGACGGCAGCGGGGATGTCGATATCGACGACCTCGCCGTTTCTGCCACCGCCTTCGGCGTTGAGGCACAGGTGAGCACTGGCGACGCCTCCAACATCACCAAGAACACCGCCGACCTCTCGGGAACACTCAACGACCCGGGCGACCAACCTCTCAGGGAGATGGGCGTGGTGTGGTCCACACGCGCAAACCCCACCGTGGGCGACGGCAAGGCCGAGGTGGAGAACCCACGTCAAGGTGCTTTCACAGTGACTGCCGTGGGCCTGAAGGCCGGCACCGACTACCACTTCCGCGCCTATGCCATCTCCAACGCCGGGACGGTGTATGGAGAGGACAGGACCTTCCGCACAGCAGATGCCACGATGGCGGTGGTAGCCACGGGCGACCTCACCTTCGGTTCCGGAAAATATGTGGTCACGGGAACGGTCGTCGATGACGGCGGTGCCGACCTCCTCGAGACGGGCATCCTCTATGGAGAGACACCCAACCTCACCATCGAGGCACAAAAAGTGACCTCCAAAACCCCCAAGGCCGTCTTCCGTGTGGAACTCCCCCTGGTATGGGGTAAGACTTATTATTACCGCGCCTACGCCACCACCACCGTGGGAACGAGCATGGGTGAGGAGCGGCTGCAAACCATAGATGAGAGCGTGCCACCCACACCCGACCTCACCGAGAAAATATGGTGCGCACCCGACGGCGACGACACCACAGCCGACGGCACGGAGCAAAAACCGTTCTTCTCCCTCGACAAGGCTGTCGCCATCGTCGAACCAGGCATGCGCATCTGCATGAAGGCTGGCACCTACGTCTATGACCATCGCATCAACATCGACAACAAGAACGGCACGGAGGAGGCACCCATCGAACTCTTCGCCGTGGGGGGAAGGGCCGTCCTCGACTTCTCTGCCATGCCCTACCACAAACATTCCGACAATCCCTACCAAGGGGTGAGGCTCACCAGCAGTTATTGGCATTTCTATCGCATTGACATCTGCAACGCCAGCGACAACGGCTTGCTCATCGAACGGGCCAGCAACTCAGATGAGGAACAGGCACACGACAACATCATAGAGGAATGCAACTTCTACAAGAACGGCGACACCGGACTGCAAATCAAGAACCTCGGTGCCTACAACAAGATAATCAACTGCGATAGTTATCTCAACTGCGACGAGGGCCAGGGCGACGCCGACGGCTTCGCACCCAAACTCTCCGTGGGCGACGGCAACTACTTCTACGGCTGCAGGGCATACCTCAACTCCGACGACGGATGGGACGTGTTCTACAAGAAAGACGGGGGAACGGGGGATGACAAGACCATTGTCATGGATTATTGCATCACTTACAAGAACGGCTTCCTCGACGAGAACACCATCGCTCCCGACGGCAATGGAAACGGATTCAAATGCGGTTCCAACCAAGGAGCCATGAACGTCTATCTCAACCGCTGTCTCGCCATTTGCAACAAAAACAAAGGCTTCGACCAGAACCACAACGCCGGAGACATCATCATGAACAACTGCACGGGCATGGCGCTCAAAAGCATCAGCGAAAAGTCCTATTCCTATCGCATCTACGAGGAAATAGCAACGGGGCACGAGGTGAGGCTCACCAACTGCATCGCCATCAACGACAACGATGCCACCGACAAGCGCGACAAGGAGACAGGACTGCCCAAACCGGGCGAGCATGGCAAATACGGAGAATACGGACGCTTCGAGGTGGATGAGACAATGGACCGAATCACCGTGGTGAACTGCGAATTCCAAAAGGCAGACCCCACACAGTTTGTCGACATCACCAATCATGGGGAACTGACAGCACCTCGCGGCGAGGATGGGCAGATTCCGGAAACCACCTTCGCCCACCTGGTGGCAGAGTCGTTCCTCATCGATGCCGGCGTGCCTGTGGAGGCCACCACCTATCGTGGCATCGAGGTGGCGGGCATCGACTACAAGGGGACGGCACCCGACCTTGGGGCGTATGAGAGCGATGACCCCGCCGGTCTCGGATGCGTGAAGCCGCAGCCAATCGATGGCAAGCTGCATCTGAAAAAGACGATGGGAGGTCTGCTCCTCGTGACCGTCGATGCATCACAGACGAGCCGTCCATGGCAGCTCACCGTATATGATGTAGCAGGAAACCTGATGGCTCGAAAGAATTGCATGGGAGCCACCACGGCCATTGCTCTTCCACGTGATGCCGGAACCGTGGTGGTGAGGGCTGAAAACGAGAGCTTCCATGCCAGCGCCAAGATGGCCTTTTAGGAGAGAATAGGAGCAAGTAGGAGGCTCTAGGAATACTAGGAAAACTAGAGCATCTAGGAAGACTAGAACTTCTAGAAATTCCAGGAAATCCTATTCCCCGAAGTCGAGCATGAGTTGTCCGTCGCCCAGGAGGTTGAAGGAGCGGCGGTGGTAGGGTGTGACGCCATGCAAGCGGATGGCTTCGCGGTGCTTGCGGGTGGGGTAGCCTTTATTACCCTTCCAGTCATAAAGGGGATATTCCTCCGCCAGTTGGTTCATATAGTCATCACGGAAAGTCTTGGCAAGGATGCTCGCCGCAGCGATGGAAAGGTATTTCCCGTCGCCCTTTACTATGGTGGCCCAAGGGAGGTCCTGGTAGGGTTTGAAGCGGTTGCCATCGACGATGACGGCCTGGGGTCTTGGAGAGAGTTGGTCGAGTGCTCTGTGCATGGCGAGGATGGAGGCGTTGAGGATGTTGATTTTGTCGATTTCGGCAGGAGTCACCACCCCGACGGCCCATGCCACGGCATCGCGCAACACCACCTCGCG
>JAFWSS010000124.1 GCA_017524385.1 Prevotella sp. | reverse complement strand
ATCAACAACCCCGAAGGGGTGGCAGAGCAACGATATGAAGTGTATGAAGTTGCCATTCTGCCACCCCTTCGGGGTTGTTGTTCACACCATACTTTTAGCAGGGGTTCCGTGCTTCGCACTCCACCACCTGCCTGTACTCTGTCCACCCCTTCGGGGTTCGTTCAACATCAAACCAAGATATAACAAATCAAGTATGAAGTAAAAAATCCTCACAAATGGAGATGTTTTGATGGAATCATCATTTGATTATCCATACATTTTTTAAATGAAGCTACTGTAAGTAATTGAATGCCAATATAACCGAACTTCCGAAACTTAAGTTAAGATTTTTACCGAGACGACCTATTCAAAAACATCTGATGGGAAGGCACTGACGACAGAAGGACTTGAAAAGAAAGTCAATGATTTCCTTGCCGAGCGTGACGGCAAGATTACGGTCAAGGACATCAAATACACCATCCAGAATCCCAATCCACATCAGATTTTCAACCTTGACGTGAAATACTGGACGGTGATGGTGATTTATGAACAATGCTGATTCCACCATGCGGCAGTCAAAAAAGTCAGCAAAAAACTGTTAAATAGACTGTTTTTGTTGTGCTTATTGTTACCTTTGCAAAAAGAAGAAGTTTCCAATATGATTCTTCTCTATAAAAGGTTCATAACAATCACAAACCATCAACAATGAAGAAAACAGTCATCACTCTCCTGTTCGCCCTTGTAACATTTGCAGGGTACGCTCAAGTGCAACCTACCACGGCCTTGCTTGGTTCATGGTCGGGCAAACTCAATGTCGGTGCCATATCGCTGACGGTGGTACTGAATCTAGAACAAGCAGACGGCTATGTGATAGCCACGCTCGACAGTCCCGACCAGGGTGCCAAGGGCATCGGTTGCAACAAAGAATTCCTCTCCGACGACTCCGTGGCAGTGAAAGTGGAAATGATCAATGCCACTTACCGCGCCCGACTGAAGGATGGGAAACTCGACGGCACATTCACGCAAAACGGCATGTCGTTTCCGCTCGTGATGACGAAGGGTGTGGCGGAGATGAAACGTCCGCAGCAGCCAAAGCCGCCCTATCCTTACAAGACCGAGGAGGTGACCTTCAAAAACGAAGCTGATGGTGCCACGTTGGCTGGTACTTTGTCTTATCCCATAGGCTACGACCCGGCGTCGAAGAAGAAACCCTTTGTCGTGTTGATGGTCTCGGGCAGCGGGCAACAGAACCGCGACGAGGAGTTGATGGGTCATTCACCGTTCCTCGTCATTGCCGACTATCTGGCGCGTAGGGGCATCGCCACCTTGCGTTACGACGACCGAGCCACCGCCGCCTCCGTCGGGGGTGACGTGAAGAATGCCACCTCCGAGGATTTCATGCGTGATGCCGCCGCCGGGATGGAGTTCCTGCGCAACAAGAAGGCTTTCAAGAAGGTGGGATGCTTAGGACACAGTGAGGGTGGGCTTATCGCCTTCATGCTCGCCTCACGCAAGAAGGCTGATTTCATCATCTCTCTTGCAGGCCCGGGTGTTAAGGGCGACACCCTGCTCGCAGTGCAAAACAACCGCATAATGGAACTGATGGGTCAGCCCGCCACCTCGACGGTGCAACAATTGCGCAACGACTCCTCCGTTTCACAGATGCCATGGCTCAAATGGTTTATCGACTACGACCCTTCCTATGACATCCGAAACACTCGTTGCCCTGCCTTCGCCCTCAACGGCGACCGCGACTGCCAGGTCGTCGCCTCCCAGAACCTCACCGCCATCCGCCGTCTCCTCCCCCGTTCTAAGAAGAACCTCGTCAAGGAATATCCCTCCCTCAACCACCTCTTCCAGCATAGCACCACCGGCCTACCCACTGAATACAGCAGCATTGAGGAAACCATCTCCCCCGAAGTCCTCCAAGACATCGTGGAGTGGGTCGATAAGTTGAAATGATGGACTCATGGAAGGTGTGCTTGTGATGGTGTATGGGAAGGCAAGAGATTGTTGGACAGTCAATAGAGTAGGATAAGCAATTAACATCATGACTCACGAACAGAGGACGGCGATGGCTCGTATTATCAGTGATATGATTAAGGCTGATAATATCATTGAGGAAAGTGAGATAAGGGATATGAAGGAACTCATGTCTTATTATTCTCTAACACGACAGGATATGAGTGATGCGAGAAACATTCGTTTCTCCAATGCCGTGACCATATTGCAAGAACTGGGTCATAGGGAAAGAAAGGCCTTCTTTGAAAATGTTTATAAAATAGCAATGAGCGACAATGTCTGCGTTCCAAAAGAAGCCTTGCTACTGATAGCTTTAAAATATTGCCTGATAGACAAGAAGCAAAAAGATTCGAAAGGACAGGGCTGTCCCAAACCATATCTTCTATCTTGCCCTACAAGCGAAGTCTCATTGAATGACCAGTATATGGTGTATCTGGAGGGAGCATATGACGAGGAACGCAACGAGGAAATAAAACAGAACTTCGAATTGCTGGTCACCCGCTCTCGACTGAATGGATTCAACTTCGTTTATATACCCAAGATGGTTGAGGAGTTCGAGAACATGGACTCTCAATATGTGCAGGATGTCATAAGTTATATGGCACCCCATCTTAGTCAAGAGGTAGTGGCCGACGTGTACGGAAGATTGTGCAAGATGACAACTGCTACCTTCTTTCATAACGTACTGTATGAAAGGTTGCAAGTAAAGGCGTTATATGACGCCAAGCCTTCTTTGCTCATCTACATTGGAACCTCTGTGGTGCCATATTGTACGGAAGTCGGCAATGTCCAATACTACACGGAATTCCTTTGCATACCTATTGTACATAGTACGTTGTCTTTGGTGAAGGATGTCTTGGATTTCTATAAAAGCAAAGTTAGCCTGAGGACCATAACCGTGATGGACAATAATGGTCAGTTCAAGTATTTTGGCTTTTATAAGGCTTTTTTCGACTTCCTGATTGCTCCACCGCCTGTCGCGCCCGACTTGATATTCCTTGGCCAGGATTTGAAAACGGGTAAATACAATGTGGCCTTCAAGTTTGAAGAAGGACGTGAAAGGATTTTGCATCTTACTCCCAAAAGATACGCATTGTATTATGATGTTGCATTGAGGACTTTTTTCTCAAACTCCAAGGGCTATCCCGGTGCCAAGGTTGACAAAACCACCATGTCGCATCTGAGACGCAATATCGGAGATGAATTGAAAGATGTTTCCTTTGTGGAGCAATATAAACCTGAAAAAGAAGGCAATTGTTACATCCTTCGCATAAATCAGGAAAAGGTGTTTGTTAGACGATATGAGAACGGGGCTGGCAAAGGACATAAAGACGTGCCAATTCTCACTTTTCAGGAGTTAAAGAGGAGTTAAAGGGGAGTCTTTTTCAGGAGTTAAAGAGGTGTTAAAGGGGAGTTAAAGGGACATATGTTCACTTTCAAGGAGTTAAAGGGACATATTTCCACTTCATCACCTTTTTTTGATTGCCATAGGGACTTGCTTCATGTATGCCCCCAAGTGGTTTTTACAACATTGCAGGCATTTCCTGTTTTTTGAATGAAATATCAAGGCAACATTGTAGAAAGTGATAGATTTTTGGTTTTATTCCGATATTTGCATTTGAAATCTATCAACATATCAAACAATTTCAAAAACCAAGGGAATATGAAAAAGTTAATCATTTCTGCAATCATTGCTTTGACAGCTTTTATATCGAGTTTGGCACAGGAATTGCTTGCCATTTTCGCTTCACTCTAAATAAATCACATGAAGACATTGCTCATATCTTTTGCCTTGTTGCTATTTGCACCGTCGCAGAATGACGTGCAAGAAAGCAACGACACGTACGTGTATATCTGTACGGGAAAAACTGCTTATGCCTATCATTCCACCAATACCTGCCGTGGCTTGAACAAATGTAGTGCTGAGATCAAGAAAGTGACCCTCGACTATGCAAAACAAATAGGGAGAAGGTCGTGTGGCATATGCTATTAGTCAAACAATCTCACCAAGCACAAGACTTGCACAGGCGGCTGCTCTACAATCTCTGGTTAAGTAAAGCAAGATCCACAAGAACGTATCAACATCCATTCATCACTTAGTAGTATTTTGTCTATGAGTACTAAAACTAAAAACATCCTTTCTCTAAACCATGAAGAGGCGCTGGATTTCTTCATGAAGTCGGAGCAGTTTCATGGATTCGAACTCCCTGAATATTTTGATTTTGACGTGGTCTTGAACCATGTCAAAAAGACCATAGGTGACAAACCTTATGAAGAATGCCTGACAGACATGTCGCCAGACAACATTCCTGATGTGAATCTCGATATCCTTTTAAACAAGGATGGGCATTATGCCGTTCGCCCTTTGATTCTCGCCAATCCTTTCCTGTATTATTTCTTGGCAAGGGAGATGTGCTGCCCGTCGGGATGGGAGGCCATACAACGCTGTTTCAAGGCATATGCTGTGCCTCATCTCACCTCCTGCGCACTGCCTGTGATTGTAGAAAAGGTGGAAGAGTTTTATAAGTCGACAACCATTCTGAATTGGTGGAATACGATGGAGCAACGGTCGATAGAATTGTCGCTTGAATATCGCTACATGTTCGTCACCGACATCACCAATTGCTATGGCAGCATCAATCCACAGTCTATCGAATGGGCTTTGTTGTGCAAAAACACCAAGCATGAAAACAACGACAACATCAGTTTGGCACTGAACGTGCAGAAATATCTTCGTGCCCTTCAGCATGGTCACAACATCGGCATCCCCCAGGGAAGTGCCTTGTTCGACTTTGTCGCGGAGATAATACTTGGCTATTCCGACCTTCTTTTGAGTGAGGCGCTGCAAAAAGAGAAGATGAAAGGCTATGAGATCATTCGCTATCGCGATGATTACCGGGTTTTCTGTGATGACAAGGACACGCTGGAGCGCATCTCCTTCATCCTTCAGTCGGTCCTTGAAGGGCTGAACTTCAGGATGAATTCCCAAAAGACAAAGATTAGTGATAGCATAGTGACGGATGCCATCAAGCCCGACAAACTGTTTTATATCTACAACACTCCCGTTTTCAATAAAAAGGGGACCGACTTCGATAGTTTCGAGAAGCATCTGTTGTTCATTCTGATGTATGGTCGTCAGTACCCTAACAGCGGACAATTGAAAACCTTGCTGTCGGATATTGACAAGCGCATCGAGAAATGGTTGAAACCATACGAAGTGGAAGTGGAACTGGTTGATCTCATTGAAGGGAAAACCGTAAAGAAGAAAGAGAAACGCCAACGCCTGTTGACGGGTGGCAGCGTGCGAGCCATGTCGGCCGTTGCCACACAGATTGCTTTAGACAATGTCACGGTGAGTCATTATGCGCTCCGTGTCATCAGCCGCATGGTGGATTCCCTGAAGGATATGAAGGAAAAGCGCGACATCATAGACAAGGTTTACACCAAACTCTGCAAGCAGCACAATTCAGACTACAACCAGCTTTGGCTTCAAAACATCACCTACACACAAGACAAGAAACGCAAGAAGTCGCCCTACACCATACGTCTTTGCAAACTTGTGATGGGCAACATGGATGCACCGCTATGGAATAACAGTTGGATGAAGCCCGAACTGGTTGAAAACATCCCTTATGATTCCATCGTCAACAAGGAAACCTTGAAGAAGGTGACACCAGTGATAGTGTTCAGAGAGACAAGAGCTTACAACGAGCAGTATTATGTCTCAATAGAAGAATGGGAATAGAGATTAATATAAGTTTTCACAAGGGAGGGAACGGGGTGGTAGCCACTCGAAAAAAGTTACCCATCCCTTTCCCTCCTATCGAGGGGGCTCGAGGGGAGGGGGTAACAAACACTGCTATTTTCTCAAAAGACCTTTTTTAAAGTAGACTCAGTAACTGAATCCTCAATCCTCAATAATACTTCACTTTCACCCCTTCGCCCTTCAGCACATCTGCGAAATCCTGGGGAGTGAATGCCACAGGGGTTTTCGTCAACTCAGGGACGTTGTAACTCTTCATCCATTGGCGATGGAAGTCGGGGTTTTCAACGGGGAGTTCGAAGGGCTTGGAGAATCCACCCTTGCCGTCGAAATGGGCGATGTAGGGACGGGTGAACACACCATCGTTGCGGCGTGAGGAGAACACCACCCACCTTCCGTTGCTCGACCAGGAATGATAACTCTCCGCACGGTCGGAGTTGAGAGCTTTTGCAGGGAAGGGAGTGCCCAACCCTGGCGTGTTGACACTGGCGGAGGAATTGCTGTCACTGGCGGAGTAATTGCTGTTATTGGTGGAGTGCTCGTTGCCATTGGCGGGACTCTCGCTGCTGTTCAGGTCCATCAGCCAGAGGTCGGCATCGCGGTGCCAGATGTGGAAACAGCCCCATTCGCCAAGGGTGAACATCAGCCATCTCCCGTCGGGCGAGATGCGTGGCAGCGTGGCACTCATGCCAAGGGTGTCGGCGGCGAACACCAGCTCGCGCTCCCCGAAGGTGCGTTCCTCAGGGTCGAACGCCTTGCGGTAGATGTTGTATTTCAGGTCTTTTGCCTTCAGGGTAGCCTCCACGGCATCCACGCTGTCGCTCTCATACTCGAAATGTGCGCTGCTGAAATACAGGTACTTTCCGTCGGGCGACCAGAAAGGGTAGGTCTCAAACTCATCCTTCACTCTTTCTATCGTTGTGATTTCGTGGCGCTCCACGTCATACAACACGAGGTCGCTCGCGGCATCCAACACCTCGATTTTGTCGATGTCGCTCGTGTGGAAGTTCTGCACGGTCTTGTTGGTGGAGTATGCAATCAGCGGGAGCGACGGGTGCCAGGAGGGATAGACACCTGCAGAGATGAGCGAGTCGTTGGCCATGTTCACTTTCTCCACCTTCCCGTCATAGACGATGACTGTGCCGCCATTGTTCTCCCTGGCGTGAAACTGCATACGTCCGCCGTCGTATTGCTGGTAGTTGTGGCAGTTGACGCATTGTCCGCCCGACTCCGTGCTGCAGAGCATGTTGTCCACCATCACGCGTTCGTCGTAGTTCTCCAGACATCGTTGGTTGAGGGTGAGTTCCTCGTAGGAGACATAGGAGGGGGCGATGACGCGGTAACTGAGATAGGCATCGATGCTGTCGGGTGAGACATGGATGGCGAAAGGTTTGAAGCGCACCCATCTGTCACCCTTCCTGGCAAACACCTCCACTGTGATGTCCTTTCCTGCGGCCTTGGCGGTCAGCGACTTCCATTCATCCATCTCAGGACATACCTTGACGCCTCCATACACCAGTTCCTCTCCTTCGGCAGAAATGCGGGTGACCATTTCGTCCACTTTCAAGAGCAGTTCGAACGACAGCGGGGCGATGTTCACCGGTATGGTGACATCGGCATAGTCAGGGTAGATTTTGGGTGAAACGTCGCTCTTGTCGTATTGCTCAGGCACGGAGGGGGTGCACGACAGAATGAGCATCGTGGCCATGGCGGCCGTCATCCATTTTCTCATAGCGTATACTCTTGTTGTCGGGAGGCGTCAATAGACCGTCTCGTGGTAATGGTTGAAGAAAAAGTCGAAGTAGTAGGTGCTCTCGAAGCGGGCGCGCATGAGCGGCTTGATGTATTTTGCCGTCAAGCCTTGCGAGAGGTGTTGCTTGTAGGTCTCCATGAAGGCGCGGCAGCTTTCCACCACCTCCTTGTCCAAAGGCATCTTGCTGGTGTCCAACTTGTCGTCCATCTCACCGAAAAGGCAAGCCGCCTGTTGTATGACACGGGGCACGCGTTCCGAGTCGTGGCTTTGCGTATAGGCATTGAACCGCAACCAGAAGAGTTGAGGGTCGTGCATCTGCATGGCAGCCAGCAGTGCCAGTTCCTGCAAGAATGGATTTTCGCTTTCCGACCCTGCGAAATGGTCGATGAGGAATCTCTCTTCCATGGCATTGTCGCCACTGAGGTAATTGTCGTCGCCGAGGAGTCGCAGCACAGGCAGCAATTCCTTGTCGTGTATGACAAGTTGCGGCTTGTGGATGTATTCTTCGTATTTCAACGCCCATTTCCGATGGAAGAGTGTTTTCTTGAGCAGGCTGATGTATTTCTGTGCCGCATCCATTTCCTTGTTGGCCAGGAAGCATTTCACCATCAGTTTCATATCTTCCACTCGCCAGCCATATTCCACCCCGTCTTCCATGCACCACCGTAAGCAATAGTTGGGAATGCCATATTGGAAATAGAGCATCTTTCCGTCCCAATGCACCATCCTTGTGGTGAACGGAGCGTTGGCGGCTTTCGCACCGTTGCGGTAGTCGAACATCTCCTCGCCGATTCTCCCAGTCCGTGAGAGTGCCAGGTTCTTCATCATCCACATGCCGCGTGTTGGTTCATCAGGGGTGTTCTTTGCTATCTTCAGCACGCCTTCCCAGTCGCATTGGTCCGCAAGGCGCCGCATGGCTATCTCGCGGTGGAAATTGCCATCCTTGTACCAGCACACCGCCAATACTACCGCCAGTATGACAACCATCACCCCTTGCAGCCATGTTGTTTTTCTCCCTGTATATGTGCCGTCGGACAATAGGGGCTTTGGGCGATAGCAGAGCGCCATCACCATCAGACTCACCACCGTCACGGCAAAGGGAATGTGGTAGGCGGGAAAATTTTCCATCCTCAGTCGGAAGACGGGCAATGCCGCCCAGTAGATGTTGGCCAAGGGGGTCTGGTGGAAAAGATGCCGGTAATAGAGCAGTGGCACGGCGGCGATGGCCAGCAGTGCCACCACGGTGTCGGCAGCCGCCCATGCCTTTCCATATCCTTCCAACCTCCAACTGATTAAAGCCATGAGGAATGCAGCCAAAAAGGCGTAGAATCCCATCAATGGATAGAACCCGACGACCGTCAGCAACAGAAATATCGTCCGTGTGCGGCGGGGTAGGGCGCGGTAAATCCAGATCAATGCCACGGCACAGAGGATGCCGAGCGTGGGTAGGAAGAAGTAGCCACGCAACTTGAGGTAATAGATCCAATAGCCCAGGTCGACATTGGCCAGCAACAACATGGTCACGGGGATGAGTGTCACGCCCATCCATTTCGTTGGGATGTGGAAGGTGTGTCCCAAGAGGAATGTCAGCATTGCCCAGAGGAGGCAGAGCACCGCCACGCCTAATGCAGGAAGATGAAGCAGTTGGGTGAGAAACGCACCCGCCCATGAGAGCAGTCCGCCAGGCACCACCATGCATTGGTTGAAAAACAGCGGGGTGTGCAGGAAAAGGTTTAGCTCCTCCACGCGGGCAAGGTAGTTGTATTCCGCCCATGTCAGCACAACCCCTATGACGAAGATTACAAGATAAGGTATGCCCCCACCACGTAGATGTGGACGGATGGTGGCTGTATATGAAGGTGTAAGTTTGTATCTTCCCATTTTGCAAATGTTCGGGCGGGCACAAGACCCGCCCCTACTGCCGCACCGGAATTCACTAAGTTGTGGTTAAGCATGAGCAGACCAAGCTTGCTTGAAGTCTGCCGAGCATGAGCAACTTCGACTGCAAGTCAATGTTGCGATTAAGCGAGAGCAGACCAAGCTTGCTTGCAGTCTGCCGAGCATGAGCAACTTCGACCGAAGGTCAATCCTTAATCCATTTCATTCGTGTTTTTGAATGAACTGGATGTTGTATTTCTCATACTTGTTCAGTTCGCTGGCGGGGATTTCGTCGCGACGGCCGTCATACCATTGGAATTGGTTGAAGTAGTTGCGCAGGTTGGCATCTTTGAATTTCCTATAATGCCGTGCATAGATGGCGTTGCGCAGGTAACGCAATTCATGCCTGTGGGTGGCGATGTCGTTCTCGGTGGCGTAACGTGTTGCCAGCCAATCGAAGATGGTGCCGTCGGCAACAAGCCCTGACGATGAACGGGCAGGTGCCGAATAGGCCGACCCCACCACTTTGCTGGCGTGCATGTAGCCGATCATTTTGCCGGCATTGTCGTAAACCACACACCAGTTGTTGTTGTAGTTGGTGAAATAGATGGGACTGCCGTCCTTGATTTTCTTCACAATGGCGAAGTTGGTTCCAGGACCTTTGCGCACATTGGTGTAACCACCCTCGCGAATGACGCTGCCCGACAACAGGCCAGCGGGAGCGGCGGGTTTGGCAGCAGGTTTGGCAGCAGGTTGAGGTGTAGCTTGAGGCGCTGCCACGGGTTTCGCTGCCGCGGGTTTAGCAGCCGCGGGTTGTGCTGCTACGGGTTGTGCTGCCGCGGGTTGTGCACTAGCTTCTATCTCTTCAGGGGAGAAATTGGTGATGACGTCCAAAAGACTGGAAGCTTTGCGCCGATGGTGGTCGGCATACACCTTCATGCGCGAGAGTGCCGAATTGACAATGACCTCCTCGTCGTTATTCAATCTCTCGGGAAGGTTGCCCAAGGCGTTTTCCAATAGGTCGGCGGCATCATCCCACGTGCCTTTCTCCCATCCGTCGCCATCGGAGGCTACCTCGTTGCTCAACGTCTCTATCTTGTCTATGGGGTCGGACTTTTGAGCAGCTTTCAAACCTTTCTTCATGCATGCCCCCATGATGATGGTTGCAAACAGCAACAAATAAACTAGTGGTTTTGCTCTCATAATCTTACTCTTCCGCAGCACTTGGATTAGACTTTACAGTTTAACATAGTGAACCAACACCTTTTGTCATCATCTTTCTGTCCAAGTGCCGCGGATGCAAGACAGAAAGGATTAAAAAGGTGTCATTGTTGTTTCAATTTACAAAGATAGGGATTATATTTGAAACAACAAAATATCGATGTGTTTTTTTCTTGCGTACGAATTATTACGTATTTTTCCATTTTAGTTTTTCTGTTTTTTGTCGCGACTCGGCAGAGTTCAAGCAAGCTTGGCTCTGCTCTCGCTGCTCAAAAAATGCAATTTTGAGACTACTTTAAAAAGTGGAAAGTGAGCAAAAGGGCGGTGCGCATTTCCCCTCCCCTCGCAGGGGAGGGGTTGGGGTGGGGTGAATAAGTCTTGAAAAACAACAAGTTACAGACCCCACCCCTGCCCCTCCCCTTGAGGGGAGGGGATAACTAACACCGGTATTT
>JAFWSS010000123.1 GCA_017524385.1 Prevotella sp. | reverse complement strand
GCCCTGCAAGGCACCGACAACGGCACGCCACCCTACGACGGTATCTGGACCAACGCGAAATACCGACGTGCAGAGAAAGACCTCCTTCCCGCCGGACTTGGGAAAGGCGTTTTTATTGAATATTGAAGATTGAAAATTGAAAATTGAAAATTGAATTTTTGGAGCAGCGAGAGCAGAGTCAAGCTTGCTTGAACTCTGCCGAGTCGCGACAAAAATCAGCGAAGCTAAAATTGAAAAAGGAAGTAAAAAACATACACATATGACACACACCACACGACAGTTGACGAGCCTCATCGCCATATTGGCGCTGACTTTCCTCCCCCAACCCCTTCTCGCCCAACACGAGGGCGATGACATCCTGCGGCAAATCTTCACCTATTGTCCCGGAGAACGTGCCGGTCTGCACGCCGCCTACCTCGACCTCGACAACCAATGGCACGAGATAGGCCAACTCTGTTCCTGCGACTACGGCCAGTGGGGTGCAGAGAAACGGATGTACCACCCCAACCTCGTGCATGCTGCCGATGGCACATGGCGCGCCGTGTGGCAAGTGAGCGACAACGCCCCCTGCTTCGCCGCAGCCTATAGTCCCGACCTCATCACATGGCGCCCACAAGACTACCCGAAGATGAGCACCCGCTCCTGTGAGAGACCCATTGTCTTCGAGGGTGACGATGGCATGTTCGACATCTACTACAAGTCGGGCGACGAGCGACGCTATGTCTATGCCTCCAACGATTTCCGCACCTTCTCTCCCGACGTGGAGAGCAGCATCGGCGACGCCGCCTGGGGCACCTCCAGCGTCACCATCGGCGACCGCGACTACGAGGGACAGATATTCGACATCAGCCAAGGCGAACTCATCCAGTTGCTCACCCATTTCGAACTACTGCGTCGTGATGGTGAGATGAGCTCAGAGCGGATGGGCGACGACGCCACCCGCTTCAAGGACCTCCAGGCGGCCTCCGCCACCCTCACCGTCCACCCCGGGGAAAAGAAGGCCATCAGCGACAAACTCATAGGCATCTTCTTCGAAGACATCAGTTATGCCGCCGACGGAGGACTCTATGCCGAACTCGTGCAGAACCGCGACTTCGAGTACTCGTCGCAAGACCGTCGCGAGTGGAGCGCCACGACGGCGTGGACTTCCCCCTCCCCCATCACGGTAGAGACCGACAACCCGTTGAGCGCCAACAACCCCCACTATGTGGTGTTGGAAGCCACCCCCATCACCAACGAGGGATGGGACGGCATCATGGACCCCGCCCCCGGGCAGGCGTACGAATTCTCCATGCATGTGCGCAACATCGACTGCAAGAAGAAGCAATGGCTCGTGCAACTGGTTGCCTCCACCGGCGAGGTTCTGGCAGAGAGCAAACTCACCACACGCGGCACGGAATGGCAGCAATACACCGCCGTGCTCAACACCAACCAGCCCAAGACACGTCCGATCGGCGACGACATCCTCACCTGCTCCCTACGCCTCACACCCCTGAAGAAAGGCAAGGCGGCGGTAGACATGGTGAGCCTCTTCCCCCAGGAGACATTCCACAACCATAAGAACGGACTGCGCAAAGACCTGGCGCAAGTCATCGCCGATCTCCAACCCAAGTTCGTGCGCTTCCCCGGCGGTTGCATGAGCCACGGACAAGGCATCGGCAACATCTACCACTGGAACCACACGGTGGGAGCACTGCAGGACCGCAAGCCCGACTTCAACATATGGGGTTACCACCAGACACGAGGACTGGGATTTTATGAGTATTTCCTTTTCTGCGAGGACATCGGCGCAGAACCACTACCCGTGCTCGCAGCCGGTGTGCCATGCCAGAACTCGGCAGCCAACAGCAAGGGCTATGGCGGTCAACAGGGCGGCATCCCCATGGAGGAGATGGACGCCTATTGCCAGGAAATCCTCGATATGATAGAATGGGCCAACGGCAACCCCGCCACCAGCCGCTGGGCACGGCTGCGGGCAGAGGCAGGACATCCCGAGCCCTTCCACTTGAAATACGTGGGCATCGGCAACGAAGACCTCATCTCGTCGGTCTTTGAAGAGCGCTACGGCATGATTTGCAAAGCCATCAAAGAGAAGTATCCCAACATCATCGTCTGCGGCACCGTAGGACCGTTCCACACCCCCTCTGCCGACTATGTGGAAGGCTGGGATTACGCCAGGAAGCACCACGACATCATCGACATGGTGGACGAGCACTACTATGAGAGCACGGGATGGTTCATCAACCACCAAGACTACTACGACAACTACGACCGCAAGGAGGCAAAGGTGTATCTCGGAGAGTATGCCGCCAGCACGAGGGAGAAGCGCAGCAACGTGGAGACCGCCCTAGCAGAAGCCATCCACCTGTGCAACGTTGAGCGCAACGGCGACGTTGTGGCGATGACCTCCTACGCCCCGCTGCTCGCCAAGGACAAGCACCACAACTGGAACCCCGACCTCATCTACTTCAGCAACACGACGGTGCGCACCACCCCTTCCTATGAGACACAACGCCTCTTCTCCATCCACAGTGGCGACCGATATGTCGACTGTGCCGTGAATGCCGACCACAACATTATAAACCGCGTGGTGGCCAGCGTGGTAGAGGACAGCAAGACGGGCAAGCGTCATCTGAAGGTTGTAAACGCCCTCCCCGTAGCCCTCACGCTCCATGTGGAAGGACTATCCATCCCTACAGGCACCTCCTACGAGGGTTTCAGCGGCAAACCCGCCGACCAACAGGTCACGCTGGAGAAAGGCACCGTGACAAGCGGCACCCTCACCCTGCCCCCTTATTCGCTGAGGGTTTTTGAATTTTAGAGTATTATAGGGCTTATAAGTCACTATAAGACTTATAGGCCCTACAACCTCCCATAATCTCCTACAATCTCCCATATCCTCTAAAGAAATCTTAATTTCTTATCACTTCAGACTCATAAATGCGGTTTTTTGCCTAATTTTGCAGCGTTTTAACCAAGCAAACAAGACATGGTCAGAAAAAATATCATCACCATCCTAATGGCTGCCTTCATCTCGCTGACAGCCACCGCACAAACCACCGACATCGCCACACTGCGCAAGAATGCCAATGCAGGCAATGTGAAAGCCCAAGTGGAGTTGGCCAACTGCCTCCTTGGTGGAAAAGGCGTGAAAACCGATTTCGCCGAAGCCGTGCAATGGTACACCAAGGCCGCCAACAAGGGCAACATCGAGGCACAGTTCAACCTGGCCTATTGCTATGAAATGGGCTACGGCGTGCCCAAAGACATGCTGACAGCCGTGAACTGGTATTCAAAAGCCGCCGAGAAAGGCAGTCTGCAAGCGATGAACAGTTTGGGGCATTGCTACGACGCCGGTGCTGAAGGATTCGACAAGAACTACAAGAAAGCCGTTGAATGGTACACCAAGGCCGCAGAGAAAGGCCATGCCGGTGCACAGTTCAACCTGGGCTTATGCTACGCACAGATGAAAGGTGTGGACATCGACTATGCCGAAGCCGTGAAATGGTGGGAGAAAGCCGCCGCCCAAGGCAACAGCAACGCTTTGTTCAGCCTCGCCAACAGTTACCTCATAGGCGAAGGAGTGGAGAAAGACTCCAAGAAAGCGTTCGGTTACTACCTGCGGCTGGCCGACGGCGGCAACGCCCTTGCACAAAACGAGGTGGCGAAACTCTATTCCCGTGGGGAAGGCGTGGAACAAGACTATGGAAAAGCCGTGGAGTATTACACCAAGGCCGCACAGAAAGGCAACGCCAACGCCCAACTTGCCCTAGGCAGGTTCTACGACAATGGCATCTCAGTAGCTCAAGACTATGAGGAAGCCGCCGTCTGGTACCTCAAGGCGGCTGAGCAAGACCTTCCCGAGGCACAATACAACATCGGCAACATGTTTTTCAACGGCATGGGGGTGGCCCAAAATTATGAGCAAGCCTTCTATTGGATGGAGAAAGCCGCCAACCAAAACTACCCTGCCGCAGAAACCGGCGTGGGCATCTGCTACTACTACGGCTATGGCGTGAAACGCAACAAAGACCTTGGACGCCAATGGGTCAACAAGGCCGCCGTCATGGGCGACGAATACGCCAAGGAGACGCTGAAGAAGCTGAAATAAATTGAAGATTGAAGATTGACCTTTGGTCGATGTTGTTCACGCTCGGCAGACTTCAAGCAAGCTTGGTCTGCTCTCGCTTAATCACAACATTGAAGATTGACCTTCGGCCTATCCCTATGCCATATACACGGTCATCCCTCTCTACGTTTCCACCAGCACCCGCTCGATACGCAATTTGAGCATCAACCGTATGTTGATGGACACCAACTGCTCAAATTTCCTATCAGTGCTGGAATAAGCATTGACATACAAACCATCGCCCACGTATTTTTGCGAGGAGCGATATCTTGTATTATCCATAAGGTGGTCAGAGATAATGTTCTCACCAAACATCATGATTTTCAACTCGTGCACTCTTTTTGCTCCTGCATATTTCACCACCTCCACGAATGTTTCAGTCACAACGGGATGACAAATCACACGTCCATCGGGAAAGGTAACCCTGATGAGACACCGTTTTTCAACCGACGAAGAAGAACTCGCCTCTGGCACATCACCCCCCACTCTCCTCTTTTCCATAACGAGATCGTTTCCTTTCTTGCTGATACGTAAAGAGAAGCTATTCCGAAGCCGTTCTACCAAAGGAGTGATATCTTCTTTCAAAAGAGGTATAATCTCCTGCAACACATATTCATTCTCTATTTTCTCAAAGGCATCTTTTTGCTCAAGACTAGGTTCCAATCCTAGTTCATCGAGAAGTTTCAATATGGTGCGACTTTTATCGAGCTTGCTCATATTCCTGCTTTTCATCTCATATTCCCTTTCCATCATCCCAACCTTTCTATTTTCAAACCTAAATGCAGCAAATTATTGATTCTCTGCAATTGATCATACTTGAGCCCTGTAGGTGACAAGGTGTTGACATACAGTCCATAACCCACTGGTTTCTGAGCACGACGATATTCAAACCTGTCAAAAAGTTTCGATGAAACCAAGTTTTGACCGTTCATTCTAATACCCACACTTTGCACCTCTTTGGGACCGATTTTCTTCACCACATCCACCAAAGTGTCCGCCACCGTCTGATGACAAATCACTTTTCCGTCTGGAAACGTTACCTTGATTACCCCCATTTTCTGCTTGCTTCTCGCTGTAACAGTAGCAACCTCTGTGTTCATTGGCTTGTTTCTTAACAATGTGTCAGGAATGGCAAAACGTAAACCTTTTCCGCGCTCGTATGACAAGTCCAATACGAAGTCTGCAGAGAGGCCGTCCGTCAGATTCCTCAAATCATCCATCAACACAGGATATACCTTTTTCTCCAGATAATCCTCTTCCATACGGGCTATAGCCAGCATTTGCATATTGCTCACCGGCAGACCGAGGTTTTCAAGCACTTCGAGGGCTTGATATGCTTTCTCTAATTCTTCCATATCGTAATCAAATCAAATGTGAGACCTTGACTTTCTGCCAATGTTTGCCTATACCCAATGCCATATTGTTGGCATCTTTTGTGATAAGTTCACCTTTCTGCAGTCCGGCAATGGCTTGTTTCACCTCTTGAAGTTCCGAGCCTGCCACACCGAAAAGGTCTTTCAGCACACTGTCGTTCTGTTGTTGTTGCTTCATAATGAGTGGATATTGGGCGTTGGCGTAGAAGTCAAAATGCTTGCTTTTGAAACTCTCCATATTCTGTGTGGCGAGGATGACACTCATACCCTTGTTGCGCCCGACGGCGATAAGGTTTTGCAATGGTTTGTTCTCGAATCCAAGCATGTAGTGCGCCTCGTCGATAATGGTGAAATGCCTTATTTCCACCCTGCCTTCATTGACGGCTTGTTTGGGCAGTTGTTCATAGATGTTGTTGAGTTTAGAGATGACGAAATAGACGATGGCCTTGGCCATAATACCTGTTTTCTCAAATCCGCCTAAGTTGATGATGTAGCAGTCATGTAGTAGGTCGATGGCATCATTTTCTGCGAAAATGTGGTTTCTTACCAATTGGTTAAGCACCGATTTCACACTATCTGTCTCGTCCTGTTTTTTCTCTGGCATGAGACGGGTGTAATGGTCGAGCACATCCTTGAAAGTCACAGGTTTCATATCCTTTTCTGTATAGGCATCGATGATGGCTTGGCTGAGCCGGTTGTCCATATTTGCACCGATGCGGGCGGGCGAAATGGCACAGAGAGCTGTTGCTAATGAAGTGGCATATAGGTTGACCTCGTTGATGGGTCTTCCTGTAAAGTCCTTGAAGGGCGTGAAAGGCAGTGGTCTTTCAATGGGGTTGAGTATGGCTTTTGCATCGGTGTTGAAAAGTTGCAGCCAATGAACGTTGGTCGGGTCTGAGAATTCCCCTTTGTAGTCAAATAGAAGAAAATTGACGGGATAGTGCGTATCGGAGGAGGCTGCCCTCAACTGGTTGAGGAGAACTGCGATGAGGTTGGTTTTCCCCGACCCCGTGGTACCAGCCACCAAGACTTGAGTGTTGGCGATGGCGCGACTGTTGATATCGAGTTTGGCAGGCATGCCGTTACTGTATTCTCCAATGTGCAGCAGCAATTCCGGGATGTCTTGTGCTGATTTCCCTCCCCTAAGTGGTATGAAGCGAAGCCATTCGTCGATGCCTCCCTCTTTCATTAGGATGTCACGTCCGTGGAGGATTTCCTGCGCCACAACCTTGCTGACAAAATTGGGTGTGTCCCATTCACCATCTACATTCCGATATCTGAGTTTAAGCAGGGCAAGGAATACGGCGCGTAGGTTCGCTTTGGTGAAGAAAGTTCCCGGGAAGGGCTCATTATGTTTCGACATTTGTAGTTCCAAGGCCATATGAAGGTCTCGTGGCGATTTGTCGCTCAACCCCACCAAAAGGCAGGAGCGCATAACGGTGCTCCAGTTTAGGGTTACAGGCCGGATATTTTCCGAATATTCCTCCAAGTTGATGCGATTCTCCAAAGTTTGTTTCACCTGGGTTAGCATATCCTGCATATCTCTCACCCAGCGCAGGCCGTCGAGTCTGATATTTTCTACATTCATAGCTTCTTAATTGTCGTTCGTTATCAGTCCGAAATAGTCATTGGAGACGATGGTGCATTGGGCTTCCTTGTCTCTGTGCAGCGTATAGGCTTTTGCCACATAGGGTTTTATCCGAGTGAAGTCGTGCTCGGCGGTGATTTCGGTATCGGTGCTCAGCAAGATGGTTTGGTGGGCGAGGTCAGGGAAGTAATTTTCCAAGATGACCTCCCGACTTTCCTTGTCGAGCACACCCATGACAGTGTCGATCATCACGGGCGGTTCGTAATCTCCTAGTGTGTAGAGCACTTTGAGGAGCACCTGCATGACAGTTTGTTTCGCACCGGCGTTAAGTTGGCTCAGGAATATCTCATTGCCATTCTTATGATATATCTTGAAGGAAATGTCTTCACTCCCTTCGGATGACAGTTCAACTTTTCCTATATAACCTGCATAAACGACGAGATTGAGGTTGAGTTGTTCGCGCATCATACGCTCGATATTGGCTTTCTTGGCTTTCAACAGTTTCACCGAAAGGGTCTTGAAGAAGTCGGGCAGTTTGCAGAGCAAGTCATACTTGGGGTCGGGCACCAAAGGGATGTCGTAGTCATATCCTCCGATTTTCTTTTCCAAATCCTTGATTTCCTTCCTCAAGTCTTCCATTACAGTCTTTATTTCCTCCATCTGTTTGTTGTTCCATTCATATCTCTCCATCAATGAGTAATCTTGTCCGCTGACAACCCTTCTGTATTCTTCCAACTGTTCGAGTCGTCGTGGCAGGTCGGACAATTCGAGACTGATGTGCTCCTTTTTTTCATCAAGGGCGATGAAAGGGTTGACATAGGGCGAATTGATCAAGGTGTCAAGCACATCTGTGTCAACATCAGTAAGGAAATGGTATTCATCGTTCACCTCCTTGTCTTCCTGGGATTCCAGCAACTCCTCCACTATGACGGATATATCCACCAATCTTAATATGGGATACTTTCGTGTGAGGATGGCGACCACCTTGCCGGTGATGTCTTCCAACATTTCTTCAGTCCATTGACTACCTCGGGCATTACTGACGGCTTTTTTCGTATGGAGTATCATTTCCACTTCTGTGCGTATGGTTTCTGCCAATTTGGGAAAGAACACGCACGTTTCCAAATCCTTCGTAAGGCTATCAGCCTCTTGACGGTAGTTTTTCTCCGACTTGTAGAACAACTGGATATCATCCTCCAGCCGACGCATCTTGTCGCGTGTCACCTCGTCGGCATTGCGGCCTTTTAAAAGCAGGTCATACTCGCTCTTATGGTCGCTGGCGTATTCAAGGCTGTTGGCATATTGATCGTTAAGTTTGGCCAGATTCTCTTCCTTTTGCTGTTTCTCTTTCATAAGTCGCTGGTATTCCTTACGCTGGTTCTCGTTTTCCAGACGTTCCGCCTTCTTCTCAGCGAGCATCTCCTCCGCGCATTTGCGCATCAGCAGGTATTTGCTGAACCCCATCACTGAGTTGATGTTCTTTTCTATCAGTTTGTTTATCTGCTCCTCCTTGAGCAATTCGCTGGCCTTCATGGCATCGAAAAGGAAGTACTTGCTTAACTCTGCGGGCAAGTTGGCGGCAATGATTTTGTTGACGATTTCCTCATTGGTTGAACGCGTAGCGTTGGTGGAACCAGTGCCATAGGTATAGGTGTTGCCTGCCATAGTGAGCGTGACTGATTCCAAAACTCGTCCTTGTGTATGCAGGTAGGCTCGCTTGAGTTGGTAAGGTTGCTCCATGCCGAGGACGAAGCCGGTGAAGTCGATGCGCAGGATGATTTGTTGGTTCTCCATACCAGAAGTCACTTTCACTCCGGCATTGAAGAGTTGCTCGAACATGGCTGCGTTCTTGATGTCAAGACCGTAAAGGGCGTGGTAGATGGCATCGAAGAGGGTGGTCTTTCCACAGCCGTTGCCTCCACCCACGAGGATGATGGAGCGGTCGGCAGTGACATCGAGATCCAGATCAAGATGCTTGTAGGTCTTGTAGTTCTGAGCGAAGATTCTGGTGATTCTCATAGTGGTATGTTGTTGAGTGCCTTTTTGATGATGCGTGTGAGTTTCTTTTGTTCCACGACAGTCTGCTTGTTGCGCTCGTCGTTGTAGGGTCTGAGAATGTTTTCCCTCAACCACTCGTCATCAATGCCGCAGTCACGGCACGTCTGAGAAATCAGTTCCATATCTTCTTTCCTCACACCATAGTGGAGGAAGGTTCTTTCCATACTTTTGCTCATATCTTTGTTTTATTTTTGTCCATATTCGTCGGGGAAGAAGGCGGTCCATCCTGTCACATCATTGGTGTTGTGGATGGGCTGTTGCGAGTAGTACCATACCTCGTTTTGCTCAACGAGTATGCCGCCCATAAGGTGCTGGCTTTCGCGGCCGGGATGGTGCATGTATTCGAGGAGGGCGTTGTGCTTTTCTGGTGCGTCGATATCGCTGCCAGACGTCTTGGTGTCGAAGAGGAAAAGTTGCCCGCTGGTGGTCCTCACAATGAAATCGACATAAAAGAGGGCTTTCTCTCCGCCGGAGGTGACGTATGGGATGGCATAATGCTGCTTCCCTACGTCGCCATTCTTATACCACCAGTCGATGTGGCTGCACTGTCGTTCGAGGAAAAGGGAGAAACGCTGCTCGGGGGTGGAAGCCTGACGCTGTTCGATGAATGGCAGGAGGGCGTGGTGCTCAACCTTGGGCAGGGTGCGGTGGGTGGCCTCCTTGTAAAACCGCTCGGATGGCACTTCCCAGCGGTACTCTTCGAACCCTCGCTCTCGGGCTTGCTTCTTGCGTTTCGCCAGCAAACTGTCGTAAACGTTCAGGGCTTTCGCTACAATGTCGGCAAACTTGGACTTGTTGTCGTGATATAGGATGACCTTGATGGCATCAGTCTCGAAGAGATTGAAAAGGTCTTCCATCACTATGAGCAAATAACCAGCGAGCACGTCGGTGCTATGGGCTTTCTCATAGTGGCCGAGAAGGGAACGACAGAAATGGATGTATATTCGGTGCAGTTCTCCTGCAGTGCGGGCGAATTTTCTTTGGTGTGTGACACTGACCACCCCCACTTCGTTTTGGAAGGTGAGGTCGGTGGGAATCTCCACGTTGACATTGCGCACATCGAGGCGCACTTTCCCCTCGACGGCACGGCGGTTGCTGGCGACGGTGGCATCGAGGGAAGAACTTTTCATTTCATAACCTGTTAAAGCAGCCCCCTGTGCCCCGTCTGCCAAGGTGGGTTCGCTTCCATCCATTTCCTCCAAGGTGAATAGCATAGGCTGTGGTGTGAGGAGCCAATGACGCTGGAAGGTTTCGGCGAGTACGGCTTTGAAGTCAGGGCCGAGGCGGTTGCGGTCGGCACTTTTCCGTTCGCTGTAGTAAGACGCGAGCGACACATTTTTCAACCCCTCTCGGCGTATGGCTTGCAGGGTGTCTTTATTGAGATAGTCCATATCGTCGGCCACAATCTGTATCTGGTCACGGCTGATGTCGGTATAGACATAACCCACATTGAGCAGGTTGTCGGTGTAGAAGCGTTGTTCTGGCATGCGTAGGATGCGCCCCACTGTCTGTATGGTGAACTGGTTGCTTTGCAACTTGCGGAAGATAAGGAGGACGGCGGCGCGAGGACAGTCCCAGCCCAAGGCGATGGCTTGCTTGAAAAGCAGCACCTCCACGGGACTGTCAAACTCCTCTATGCCGTCGAGGTTGGCTTTCTCCTTCGAAAGCCAGACGGCAAGCCGCCCGTTTTGCTCATTGATGCCATGCAACCCTTGAAGATAAGCCCGCACCTGCTCGGTGATGGCATTGTCGTCGGCGGTCATCGACACGCTAGTGTCATTGGGCAGTTGAATGAGCAACAGGGGATTGATGTTTATGCCTTGACGGCGGTAGGCATCGGCCAACTGATGACGCTTGCGCAAGGCGCAAAGCATAAGATGCTGGTTGAGTTCGCGATCGTCGGCATATCCTTGCGTGATGTCGGGGTTGAGCACCACTTGTTTCTTAATCATCTCTTCTTCCACCACTTGCTCGCGGGGAATGTTGACGATGTAGTCGGAATAGGTCTTTGGAGTGGCCGAGACACGGATTTCCAACTTGGGTTGTATGCGTTGCAACACACGGGAGGACTTGTCGGCGGTGCGTGACCAGAAGAGATGCTCCTCGTCAATCACCACCACGATGGGTATGCCTTGCTCATCCTGGGTGCGCCGTGTGATGTCGTAGAGGGAGGCTCCTTGCTCACTGTCGCGGATGATGAGGGCGTTGTCCTTGTTGACACTCTCCCAGTTGACGAAAAGGATTTCTCCGGGATGGATGAAGCCGTCGGCGTGGTCCAACTCGTCATACATCACCGGGCGCAGAAGGTGTGTCTCATCAAATAGACCTTTCATCTTGGAATAACTCTGGAAGTGCAACTTGTTGGGAGCAATCCACATGAAGGCAACCTCGTGAAACGGACTGTCGCCACGTGACTGCAATTCTACGGTGAGGTCGGAAAGCATCTGCGAGACCATCACTGTCTTACCCGAGCCTGTTGGTGCCTTGAAAACAAGGGGCTTGCGATGCCCCGTCAGACGGAGCAAGTCAATGGCGCAATCCACAAGACGGCGTACGGCGGTTTGCTGGTAACGGAGCTGTTTCATAAACCACCTCCTTTCTCAAAACCCTCTTGACCAGCAAACAGGTCGGTGGGGATAGCAGGGTTGGAAGATTCCAACGTCAATGGCTGAGGTCGGCGGCGGGGAAGCACCTTCTGATAGGCATCGTAAATGGCGGCGGGTAAGGCGACCAATAAGACCTTGTCGCTCACCTCATAAAAATTATCATCAAAGGCGTAGCGACCGGGGGAGAACACATAGACCTTCAGACGCTCTCGGCCGAAGTCCATTTGCTTGATGGCTTCAACCAACTGGTCTATCAACTCCTCATGATAAACCACGAGCATATGATGGATTCCGTCGGTAAAATAGCGAACCAAGGAAGGTTGGAGGCGGAGAGGACCAAAAGCGGACTGCTCCTTATACAAGTCTTCTTTGATACAAAGCAGGTCGGTTGCAGCATTCACCAAGGAGCGCATATTTTTCTGAGTGCGGTCGCGGGAGATGAATGCGGTGCGATAATAGCGCAAGTTGTTGTGATGCAGTCCTTCCACTTCGATTCCTTTGGGGGTGGTATAGCCTTGAATGACTCGCTTGTTGCGCTCATAGGTCACTTTTTCGCAAATACCGTTCTCATTGTTTGTCACCAAGATGCATTGACGATGACCGCCATCCTCGGAATTCAATTGCATCGTCGCATGGAGGGTCGTACCAGAACCAGCGAAAAAGTCGAGGATGGTGGAGGATTTATTAGACGTTTGGCTTATCAATTCTTGAACTAAAAAAACTGGTTTGGGAAATCCAAAAAGTGCATTACCAAAAATATCATTTTGTTCAACTGTTGCCGTCCTAGTATATACATCTTTGCCAACAATAGAGGCATAGCCTGGTAAAATATCAGAGATTTCTGACAAGAAAGATTTTTTACGTGGTCTTCCTTTAGGCGTTTCTGGCCATAAAATGCGATTATCAGCTATTAAACTAGCCATTGTATTTCTGTCATACCTCCAACCTTTTTGAGGTCGTCCATAATTGATGCCCGTATTCGGATCTATCAGATCATAATGGAGATTGGGTCTTGCTGCTTCTGTTGCTAGCCCTGCCATATTTGCGCTAGTCCAAGGGCCTCGTGGGTCGTTATCAGGATTACTATAGTTGTCCATTTTTCTTTCTGCTCCTATAAAAGAACGAATCCCCATTGTTTTGCAATAACATATGATGTATTCGTGATCAATCGAGACACCTGATATGTTGCGATTATCTTTATTTTGGCGACTTTTCCATATAAAATTGCAAATAAAGTGATCTACTCCGAAAATACCATCGCAAAGCATTTTCAATTGTGCTTGTTCATTATCATCAATGGATATGAAAATGACCCCTTTATCCGACAGCAGCCTTTTTGCGATTTTTAGTCTTTTGTTCATGAAGGAGAGCCATTTGGAGTGTTTGTAACAATCCTCACTATCGACGAAAGAGTCGTTATAGACAAAGTCCTTGTTGCCTGTGTTATAAGGTGGGTCGATGTAGATGACGTCTATTTTTCCTTCATGTGTATAGGAGAGTGCGGTGAGTGCCTCGAGGTTGTCACCCTCAATAAGGATATGGTTGGGTGCTTCGGGAGTTTCAGAAGGAATAAACTTGTCTTTCACTTCTTGGAACACGGGCAGTTCATCTCTAAGCCGTTCTTCCACGTTCTCCTTCTTCTCTTCCCAAACGAGCCCATATTTCTTGTGCGTTTGCAAGAGCGCAATGAGTTGGTTGCGTTCCTCGTCGGTCAGCCCTTCGAGTTTGCACAACTTCCTAATCAACTCAGTCTTGTTGATATGTCCGTTCATAGCCATATCCTCCCAACAGAAAAGACATGACAAATTGAGACAGATGTTCGTATTAGATTATGCATGTTTGGTCGACTTTTTTAATCTAAATCAGAATTCTGTTGATAATACACCAAATAAAAAGGCATACCCAATGTCCTCGTGTTCTGAAATCGGGAAGTCGACCAAGAAAACCCTCAGAGCAAACATTTGGAAAGGGGTACGCCATAACGGCGTATCCTCTGTCCAAGGTTGCTCTTTTAGTTGGTCGACTATTTGATTTCAAACCTCAGTCATAAGATACGATCTTATATTCAGGAAAATTGTTTTGGCAGGTGGAATAGCATCCCCTGCCTTCTGCGTCACTTGCCTAAAGTGCATCCTCTGATGCCTTCTGCCCCATTGAGTTTCCTCGAGCGTGGCGTGCCGTCAGCAGTTGCAAAGTTAGCAATTAATTTTGAATGTGCAAGGATTGTGTATGAAAAAATGAAGATGAAGTAATAATGCTCTTTTCCGTCCATATTAAAAAGACACGTTTTTCGCTCAAAGATGACATATCTTTACATCGTGAAAAGAACAAGAGCCAAGGAGGCCATCAACTGAACAAAAGTCATGAAAATCACCATCAATGAAAACATGCGGCAATCGGCAGGTGCCACGGGATACATCACCCAACTGCTCTCATCCTTTGCCGACAAACGCGAGGCACTGATATTGGTCTATCTCCTCGCCAATGCCGACAATGAGGGCATGGTGACCTCCAGCACCTATGCCATGGCCATCGAACTGAAAACACATCGCCAATCACTCTCCCGCATCATCAACCACCTCGCACAAACAGGTTGGGTCTCCATAGAAGAAACAGCACCGTGCACACCATATAGAGACGGGATTATTCCCGTCTCACCAAAAGAATGCCAGCCCCACCTGATGACAGTAGAAAAACAGCCGACAGTGACAGAATCTGTGACGAGTGATGTGACAAGTGATGTGACGAACGGTGTGACGTATAATGTGACGAATGATGTGACGTTTTCCGACAATAGAAAAGAAGTCACAACCCACTGTGCATCAAGCGGATGCAAACACAGTCATTTGGAGGATGTGACGCTCTTTGTGACGAGTGATGTGACGGATGATGTGACGCTCGATGTGACAATAAAAGAAGAAAAGAAACAAAAGAAAGAAGAATTTCCCCCTGCACCCCCTAAAGAAGAAAAAAAACAAAAAAAAGAAAAAAATACCCACACAACCGCGCATGCACACGAGAAAAAGCCGGCAGAAAAACTCGAAGAACGACGACGGCAATTCCTTGCCACACTGACTCCCTACCACGAGCGCTACGGACAAGAGATGGTGACACAATTCGGCGACTACTGGACCGAACCCAACCGCTCCATAACGAGAATGCGCTTCGAACTACAACGCACCTGGAACACGCCCCTTCGACTCGCCACATGGGCAAGAAACGACAAAATCTTCACACAAAACCACTATAACCATGACAAAACATCCCGACCAACTGCAGCTGAATTTATTGCACATGCTCAGCGCACAGCCATCGAAGAGACAGAACGCTTTATCCGTGAGGCAGAAATCAGAAGGGGAGGCATTCCTCCGCATCTTCCCATTTGAGAGGGACGTGCTCGCCTACTTCGCTCCTGCAAAATGGTCTGCAGTACTTGACATCCCGAGGCACAATTGAAAATTGAAGATTGAAAATTGACCTTCGGTCATTGCCTTCCTCTCGGCATTTGCATATAGGTGTCGTGCATGGATTCGCGGCGTGGCCACGAACTATGCTCGACAGACATTTCCACGCTGAAGGAAGGGTTGACATTGTATCTGACGGCTGCCCCTATCCTGTCGCCAAGGTCGCCCATATCATAGAGGGGATAGGGTATGAAGCGGCTTTGCACAAAGGATTTCTGCCCATAGAGGTAGGCCTCCCAATGTTCATCAAACTGATAGCCCAAGACGGCGGAGACACCCGCACTGCGATAAACATCATGGTTCCAGTACAAGTTGTTGAAATATCCTCCCACCGCCATTGAGAGTTTGGAGGTGACGGGCATGGCATACATGGCGGAGATGCTCTGGCCGAAGCCTGCCCCATGGGGTGTATGCTTCCCGAAACCTGCGAAAACCGAGGCTCCAATGTTGACATTAAGTCCTTGGTGCAAGTCCCACGTGCTCCACCCCGGTCTAAAGAAAGGCATTCGCGTAGACCACACCTGCCCCATGTTGTCGAGCGTGGGGAGATGGAGGGTGTCGCGACGCTGCTCCACGGGAAGTCTGCTTGCGGCATACTCCTCCGGGGTGTATTCCCTCACTGCCTGAGCGGCGTTGTAAGTATCGACAACCTTGACAGGCGGTTGCACCTCCTGCAGGTCGGTGGTGTTGTAACCTCCAACAACTTCCTGGGCTGTCGCCGCCATGCAAGCGAAGGCCATCACCAGAAAAAAAGCCATTCGTCTCTTCATGCTGCAAATATAGGAAATAATAATGATGTATGAAAATTGAAGTTTGAAAATTAACATTTTCAAACTAACAGGAGGTCTTAGGAGGGAATAGGAGGGCCTAGGAAAACTAGAAAAAACAAGGAAGGCATGGGGAAAATCCCCGTTACGGTGTGAGTTGCTTGATATATTGGTGGAATGCATCGGCATATCCGCTGGTGACGTGTATGATTTCGTCGCCGATGTAGATGCAGTCATTGCGGTCAACCTTCCTGATGCTGTCGAGTGCGACGATGTAGGAGCGGTGCACACGGAGGAACTTCGTCGTAGGGAGCATTTCCTCCACTGCTTTCATGGTGAGGTGTGTGATGAGGGGTTTGCGCTCGTTTTTGAGGTAGAACATGACATAGTCCTTCATTCCAGCAACATAAAGGATGCTGTCGAAAGCCACTTGTCTCAACTCGCCGTCCACCTTGATGTATATGGTGGTTGCGGGCGGTGTGGCATTTGTTTCTTGTGACGTGGTGGCATCCTCCGTCGTGGCAGTCCTTTCAAACCATTGCTTGGCTTTCTCCACCGCCGCGAGGAATTTCACATAGCGTATGGGCTTGAGAAGGAAGTCGAGCGCCGAAACCTCGTAACTCTCGAAAGCATATTCCTTGAACGCCGTGGTGAAGATGATGCGTGTGGTTGCAGGAACGGAGCGAGCCAGTTCCATCCCATCGATGTCGGGCATCTGTATGTCGAGGAAGACGAGGTTGGCCTGTCCGCTGCGTATGGCCTCGAGTGCTTCCACCGGGTCGGTGTGTGCGGAGAGCAATTCGAGGTTGGGTGTACGCTCCACGAACGATTGGATGAGTCTGACGGCCAGCGGCTCGTCATCTACGATGATGCATTTGAGGGTTGTCATGTCTTAATTGTGATTTTCACGTGGTAGGTGTCATCCTCCAGGGTCTGCTCCCATTGGTGGCAATCCTTGTAGAGGAGGTCGAGCCTCCTGCGGGTGTTCTCGATGCCTATTCCCGAGCCACTGCGGTCTTTCTCGTCCTTGGGGTGGTTGCTGTTGTCGCAAATGAAAGTCAGCAGTCCGTCTTCCATCGTCAGGCTGATGTTGATGAAGGAAGGCTTGGCGTTGCTCACCCCGTGCTTGAAGGCGTTCTCGATAAGGGAGATGAAAAGCAGGGGTGCCACCTCCACATTGCCAGGCACGTCGAAATGTGTGGTGATTTTTGTCTTCTCGTTGCAGCGCAGGCGCATCAGTTCCACATAGTTTTTCATGAACTCCACCTCTCCGGCCAGCGACACGTGAGATTTCTGTGTCTCATACATGGCATAGCGGAGCAAGTCGCTGAGTTGTGCTATGGCGTCTTGCGAAGCGTCGGGGTCTATCTGCACGAGGCTTGAGATGTTGTTGAGCGTGTTGAAGAGGAAATGCGGGTTGATCTGGCTCTTCAGCCACGCCAGTTCGGCCTCCATATTCTTTGCCTTCTCTTCTTCGAGTTGATGTTGTATCTGCCTCACGCGAAGGAAATGACGTATTCCGATTGCCACGGCGATGGTTGCGAAGATGAGCAGGAAATGTACAAAGAACCTGAGCATCGTGTCGATTTTCCACCACAGCGGCATGTTATGGCTGGCCATGAACCTGAACATGTGGTATACGCCGAAGTTGAGGATGGCGATGACGACGATGTTGGCCAGGACAAACCAGAAGAAACGTTTCTTGAAGAAGAGGAAAGGCTCGAAGAGGTAGAAGTTGAGGAAATAGAGCACGAGTGGTGAAAACAGAGTGAACAGCACCATTGTTCCCGTCCTCCAAGTGGCTTCTACATTGAAGGTGGTGAACAACACGGCCAGCATGGGGGTGATGAATATCACCGCCCATGCTGCCAGCTGCACCAGCAAAATCTGTCTGTCTTTCTTTTCCATTTTCATCATAGCTGCAAAGTTAGTTGTTTTTTTTGATAGTTGATAATGCTTGATGAATGTTTTACATCTTACTGGTGATTTTGTTGGATTTTAATATGGCATTTGCTGTTGTTGTCCCTGCCCTTGTCCTTGTCCGCCTCCGCCGACGCTGTTGATCATCTCTCCTTGCGATTGCTGCTCGATGAAGTCGCTTTCCACTTTCGACACATGCATCTTGGCCTGGCGCTTTGAGTTGCCGAAGTTGTAACTGATATTGATGCCTACGTTCTGTATGGGGACGCTGATTTTGGAAAGGTTGGTGAAGTCGGCTCCTCTGCTGTAGGTCTCCAAGCTGAGTTTTCCTCCTTTGGTGAGTCCTGTGGTTGCCATGACACCCACGGAGAGTTTGTCGTTGAAGAAGCTCTTGGTGAGGGAGGCTGTGAGGAGGTTGAAACTGGACGTCCATCCCTGGAGGGTGTAGGTCTTTGTGGATGTGATGAGGTAGGTGCTGAGTTTTAAGTCGAGCGGCAGTGTCTGCTGCAGTCCCACCATGGCGTTGCCTTCCCATCCGTGGTTGCTGGCGTTGAGTTCGTCACTGCTCATGTGGTTGTATGCTAGTCCTCCGTTGAGGAAGATTCGTGTGTTCTTGTGCAGGAGCCAGTTGGCGAACACGTTCAGTCCCGTCTCACTGCTCTCGACAATGTTGCCGTAAGTGGTGTGCAGGACGCCATTCTGGAAGAAGCTGTACTGCTGTATTCCGTCGTTGTGGAAGTTCTGGTTGAGTTTTGCGCTCACCATGAGTTTTGGTGTGTAGAAGTTGAACACCAGTCCGATGTTGTTGGAAGTCTCTGTGGAGAGGTCCGGGTTTCCATATGTGAGTGCGGTGGGTGTGCTGCTATCCTTGTAGGGGTTGAGGTATGTGATGCCGGGACGAGTGATGCGCATGTTGTAGGTGAGTCCTATGTTGCTTGTCATCGAAGCTTGGTAGGAGAGGCTGGCTGATGGCACGAGGTTGCCGTAGGTCTTTGAGAAGTTGGCGCCGTTGCCCAGTTTGTACTCCACGTCCTGCCATGTCTGCTCGTAGCGGAGGCCACCCTTTGCGGTGAACTTGCCCATGGTCCTTTCATACTCGGCATATCCGGCGAGTATGTTGTTGGTATGGCTGTAGTCCATGTTGGCGACGTTGTTTGTGGTTGACTCTGTGGTGGCGTGGTGCGAGGTGAGTTTGAGTCCGGCGTTGAGTTTCTGGTTTTCCCCTATCGGTGTGGTGTAGTCAGCCTGCAGGATGTGTTGCGTGGTGTTCTCCTCATTGTCCATTTGTGTGGTGAGGTCGACGGCGGATAGCAGGTTGCTCTCCGGCTCATTGCTTTGCTCGGTCTTGGTGGGGCTGAGCGAAAGGAGGTAGGTGATGGAAAACTGACTGGTGCGCTCTTCGTTGAGGAAGCGCTGGTAGTCGAGGCTGCCCGAGAAGGATGTCCTGCGGCTCTTCATATCCATGTCGTAGCCGTAGTTGAAGCCGGTGCCGTAGGTTCCTCCAGCCATGTCCATCAGCGAGTGGCCGTAGTTCTTCATCTGGAAGGAGGTGACGGACGCCGAAGCGTTGACGCTGCTCATCGGGTCGAGTTCGTAGCCGAGGGAGAAACTACCCATGACGAAGGGTATTTTTGTCTTGGAAGTGATTTTCGACAACATCGTCGACCCGTCATCGGCGGTGCGGGTGGTTTCCATCTCCGTCGTACCAGGTTTCATCTGGCTGTAGTTGGCGTTGGCGCTGTAGGATAGTTTCCCTTTCTGCCCGCTGAGGAAAGCCCCCAGGCCGGTGTTGGTGTTGCTGGCCATGGCGCGGATGGTGCCATTGTATCCATCGAGACTGACGCCGCTTTGCTTGTTCATGATAAGGTTGAGGATGCCTCCTGCTCCCTCAGCGTCATACTTGGCACCGGGGTTGGTCACCACTTCGATGTCTTTCACCGCGGTGGCGGGCATGCTTTTGAGCACCACGCTGGCGTTTGCTGAGATCATGGGATTGGGTTTGCCATCCACGTAGATTTGGAATGAGGAGGAGCCATTCACGGAGATGTTGTCTTGTCCGTCAACGGTCACCATGGGCACTTTGCGGAGCATATCGAGCACGGTGGCGGTCTTGGAGTCCTCGTCCTGGCTCACCTTGTAGGTCATTTTATCGGTTTCCATTTTCACCAGTTTCTTCTGGTGCACCACTGTGACTTCCTCCAGTTGTTTCTGCCATTTTACGGAGTCATTAGGGATGCTGTCGTTTTGTGCTGCAGCCGTTGTGCAACAGGCTATGGCGATGAGGATGATGAGTTGTTTCATATCTTTGCTTTAGTATTTTCAAATTACGGTGCAAAGATAGGATGAGACGGGGCTTTGGCGAAATGATTTTCGACGAATTATAGGGATTTCTTCGACGAAATTCGCCAAGGTGATGGTTAAGGAAACGATGTTAGAGAAGACAACCTACATTATTCACTCGAATTTTCAATCAAACAGCACAAATAATTATTGGCGAGCCAAGTGACAAAGACGAGCGCGTATTAAAACTAAGGTTTTGCGATTGGAGAGATTAGTTTCCATGAATAATTCCAATTAAAGAAGCTTCTAAAAGAAAGCTATCCTTCCTCCAAGACGAGGAAGGCTCCTGCGACATGGACGAGTTCTTCGTGGATGAGTTGCTGCAAGGCATTGTTGACTTGCTGCGTAGGCAGGAGGAGGGCATGGAGTTCTGCGATGTGGTGGCGCTGATGGTCGGAGAGGAGTTGCAGTATTTTCTGTCGCGCCCCATTCTCCCCTTTTTCGTTTTCTGCTTTTGGTCGGTGAGCCAGACAGACGTCGCACTGCCCGCAGTCGGCGGAACGTGTCTCGCCAAAATAGCGGAGTAGTTGTCGGCTTCGGCATACACTGTCGTTGGTGGCGTAGTCGGCCATGCTGTTGATGCGCTCCACAAAACTGTCCTTGCGGTCCTCATACACCTCTCGGGTGATCATCAGCCGGTGTCCGTCCTCACGACGCTGGGTATAGTAGATGGCTGGGATTTGACGCTGTGGTATGAAATGCAGGATGTTTCGCTTGCTGAGTCCCTTGAGGATCATATAGACGGCACTTCGGTCGAGTCCTGTCTTGTAGGCCACGGCACTCTCGTCGATGAAGCAATAGTCGGCGAAAAGTCCACCATACATCCTCAGCAGTGCGGTGATCACCTTCTCCTCGTTGGGTGTCGTCCGCTCCAACAAATATAATTGTTCGCGTGTGAGCGTGAACTTCACCCTTGCACTATGGTCGGGGTCTGCATCATATTCCACGTAGCCCGCCCTTTGGAGTATTTTCAACGCCGCTTCCACATGGACGGGGAAGTGGTGGAAGTTGCGGCAGAACTTGTCGATGTCGAACTCGTGTGTTGTCGCCTCTCCGCTTCCCACCCCCATCTGGAAGAAGTCGGCCAGGTGGTCATATACCTGGCGCACGTATTCCTTTTCCGGGAAGGTGTCGCTGACACGCTTGTTGAGTTTTCGCTTGTCGGAGGAGTTGTAGAGGAGCACGGCATAGGCTTTCTTTCCATCTCGTCCGGCACGCCCCGCCTCTTGGAAATAGGCTTCGAGTGAGTCGGGGCTGTCAATGTGCACAACGAAGCGCACGTCGGGTTTGTCAATGCCCATTCCGAATGCATTAGTCGCCACCATCACCCTCGTCTTTCCCGCCTGCCACTCTTTCTGCCTCACGTCTTTCACGGCAGACTCCAGTCCGGCGTGATAGAAAGTGGACGAAATGCCATTCTGGTTGAGCCATTCCGATGTCTCCTTGGTTCGTTTCCGGCTTCTGGCATACACGATGCCGCTTCCTTTCACCGCTTCAAGGATGTGTAGCAGTTCTGCCTGCTTGTCAGCGGCCTGGCGCACGATATAGGCCAGGTTCTTCCTTTCGAAACTCATACGATACACCCTCTTCTCAGCGAAAGCCAACCTTTCCTGGATGTCGTCCACGACCTGCGGTGTGGCGGTGGCAGTGAGTGCGAGCACGGGTACTTCTGGCTTGATGCGCCGTATGTCTGCGATACGGAGGTATGAGGGTCGGAAGTCGTATCCCCATTGGCTGATGCAGTGAGCTTCATCGACAGTGATGAAACTCACCTTCATATGGCTGAACTTGACTAGGAATAGTTCAGAGGCGAGTCTTTCGGGTGAGACATAAAGAATCTCCACTCCCCCAAAGACGGCATTGTCGAGCGTGGTTAGGATTTCCTGATGGGTCATCCCAGAGTAGATGGCCGAGGCGAGTATGCCTTTTGCACGAAGGTGTGTCACCTGGTCTTTCATCAATGCGATGAGTGGCGTGACCACCACGCACACCCCCTCGTGCAACAGTGCCGGCACCTGGAAAGTGATGCTTTTGCCTCCCCCTGTAGGCATGAGTCCCAGGGTGTCGTGGCCGCCATCGATGCTCTCGATGATGTCGCGCTGGATACCCCGGAAGTCGTCATACCCCCAGTATTTGTGCAGGATTTCCCGATATTTGTCCACGGCGCACTCTTTTGGAGTTAAAAGGGAGTTATAAGGAAGTTAAAAGGTGGTTAAAAGGACGTATGTTCACTTTTTCTGCCTTTTCCGTTTCGCCGATAATTGCCACGACACATTTTCCTTACTTTCAAAACTACCTTCAAGGTGTCTCGGCCCTGTCTTCCTCGGTCTGTCGGATGTCTTCTATCTGGAGTTGCACGCTGCCGTGCTTGTAGATGTTCTCCTCGATGGTATAGACGATGTCGAAACTACGCTTCGACTTGATGTATCGGGCTGCAGCACTTTGTCCGAATGCTATGCCGTTCATCACATGGCTAGACTTGGAGTCCACCAGTTCGAGTTTGATGTGCTCTTGGTCGCGTCCCACCACCTTGCTCGTTCCGAAGTCATAGACACCCACCGTGCAAAAGAGGGGTTTCTCGTTGCCAGGCCCGAAGGGTGCCAGTCGCTTCATCTCGTTGAAAAGCCGTTTCGACGAGATGTCGCGGAAGTCGATAAGAGCGTCGATGTTGAGCAGTGCTTCCGTCTGCTCGGGTTGTATGTGCTCCTCTACATATTGCTGGAAGCGAGCCCTGAACTTCTTGATGTCATTCCACCTCAGCGTTAGGCCGGCGGCATAGGTGTGCCCTCCGAAGTTGAGCAGCAGGTCCCTGCAGTGCTTGATGGCGGAGTAGACATCGAACCCCGCCACGCTTCGTGCGGAGCCCGTTGCAAGATCTCCATCCCGGGTGAGCACCACGGTGGGTCGGAAATAGATTTCCGTCAGTCGGGAAGCCACGATTCCAATGACGCCCTTTTTCCAGTTCTCGTCATACAGCACGATGCTGGCCTGGTGTTTCTGGCTCTCCAACTTGGCTACGATTTGGTTGGCCTCCTCCGTCATCTGTTTGTCGATGTCCTTGCGTTGCTCGTTGTAATGGTTGAGGTGCCTTGCCTTTCGGAGGGCGGTGCCGAAGTCGCGTTCGATGAGCAAGTCCACGCTCTCCTTGCCATTCTCCATACGCCCGGAGGCATTGATGCGAGGGCCTATCTTGAAGATGATGTCGCTCATGGAGATTTCCCTGCCGCTGAGGCTGCAGATGTCGATGATGGCTTTCAAGCCGATGCTTGGGTTGACGTTCAACTGCTTCAACCCATGGAAGGCGAGGATGCGGTTCTCCTCCGTCACCGGGACGATGTCGGCTGCGATGCTCACGGCGCAGAAATCAAGCAGTGGAATGAGGCGCGAGAACGGGATGTTGTTGTTCTTTGCAAAGGCTTGCATGAACTTGAATCCCACTCCGCAGCCGCAGAGATGTTTGAAAGGGTAGGTGTCATCCTCACGCTTTGGGTTGAGGATGGCCACCGCATCAGGCATCACGTCATCGGGGACGTGATGGTCACAAATGATGAAATCAATGCCCATGCGTTTGGCTTGGGCAATCTCCTCGATGGCCTTTATGCCGCAGTCGAGGATGATGACTAATTTCACACCGTTTCTTTGTGCATATTCCAACCCCTTCATGCTGATGCCATACCCCTCTTCGTAACGGTCGGGGATATAGTAGTCGATGTTGGAGTAGAATTGCTGCAGAAACTTGTACACCAAGGCTACCGCCGTGCATCCGTCCACGTCATAGTCGCCATATACCAGTATCCTCTCCTTGCGCCCCATGGCATCGTTCAGTCTGTCAACTGCGATGTCCATGTCTTTCATCAAGAATGGATTGATAAGGTCGGCCAGCTGTGGTCTGAAATAGCGTTTTGCCGCCGACTCTGTGGTGATGCCACGCCTGATGAGGAGCGATGACAGGATGGGACTGATGCTCAGTTTCCCGGCCAGCTCGTCAGCTGCTTTCTTCTCGTCTGGTGTAGGTGGTTCGTAATTCCATTTAAAGTGCATTTATGTGGTTTTTATTTCTGTTTTCCGCTCTCGGAGTGCACCTTTCACAAGGAATGATGCATATGCAATAAGACATAAAAAGGCAAATTGCATGTAAAGATACGAATATTTTCCCAACCCAATGCATTTTTAACTTATTTTTATATAGTTGACAGGGACGACAACTATTCAGAGAATATTTTTCATCACGATTTTTCACGAATTATCTATGAATTAACCATCAATTGTTTTTGGGGGTATGTACAACCATTTTTTGAAAATCACATGGGCAATCGTATGGAAATCATATGTTTTTATGGTTCGCACAACAGATACCATTCACCATAACCATATATGGAATCCCAAGTTTCAAAAATATCCAAACAAAAATTTGGAAATGAAGACCAAAAACACTATCTTCGCAGAAAAATCGAATATATGATTACAGACGACAAGAAAGAAAGATACATCAACCCATACACCGACTTTGGTTTCAAGCGGCTTTTCGGCACAGAAATGAACAAGGATTTGCTCATCAGTTTCCTCAACTCCATCTTGGGCAATGATGGCGACATCCGCATCCGCGACATCAAATACCTCAACAGCGAGGTGCTGGGAGAAGGGTACGGTGACCGAAAATCAGTTTTCGACGTGTATTGCGAGACAGAGAATCATTCCAAATTCATTGTCGAGATGCAAAAGGCGGAGCAAAGATTCTTCAAGGACCGCAGCATCTACTATGCAGCGGCCCCCATTCGCGAACAAGCTCCCAAAGGCAAGTGGGACTACCATCTGGAGAATGTCTATACCGTGGGCATCCTCGACTTCGTATTCCCCGAAAATGAGTATCCTGAACAGAGCTACCGCCATGAAATAAAGTTGAAGGATGTGGAGGACAACCACGTGTTCTATGACAAACTGACTTTCATCTATTTGGAGATGCCCAAATTCACCAAGACAGAAGAGGAATTGGAAACCATGGCAGACAAATGGATGTTTGCCGTGCGCAACCTCTCACGCCTGCTCGACCGTCCCAAAGCATTGCAAGACCGTGTGTTCAAGAAATTCTTCGAACAAGCCGAAATAGCACGCTACACTCCCGAAGAGCGAAGAGGCTATGAGGAGAGTGTGAAAAATTACCGTGACTACATCAACACGGTGGACACAGCCCACCATAGAGGTTATGAGAGTGGCCACGCAAAGGGAATGGCTGAAGGAAGAGCTGAAGGAAGAGCTGTAGGAAGAGCTGAAGGAAGAGCTGAAGGAAGAGCTGAAGGAAGAGCTGAAGGAAGAGCTGAAGGAAGAGCTGAAGGAAGAGCTGAAGGAAGAGCTGAAGGAAGAGCTGAAGGAAGAGCTGAAGGAATACAAG
>JAFWSS010000122.1 GCA_017524385.1 Prevotella sp. | reverse complement strand
TGCCAAGCCTTCTTAGGGTTTGAGATAGACGAAATAGACCGAACAAATGAAAAATATCCCGCCCAATGTGATTTTTAACATTGGTGAGCTTGGATATCTCGCTGAAATCACCTAATTTTGCAATCATAACAGTTTCTCCTAGTTAGTTGTACAATAGTTTCTTATCACCTACAAAGGTACAACTTTTTTCGAGAAACTGTTTCTTTTCTACTTATTTTTCAAACTGTTACAAAAAGGTGGGAAACTTTAGTTAATTATATGTTAAATATATGTTTAAGAATCATTTCCGCTGTCTGTTGGAACTTGCGTCAATTATATGCCAATTACATGTTAAATATATGTTTAAGAATCATTTCCGTTGTTTGAAAAATAGTTGTCAATAACTCAACACGAATTTCACTATAATTATCCCACGAATTGCCATTAATTTTTGTGTGCAACAATTAATGATTAATTACATGTTAATTATATGTTAAATATATGTTTAAGAATCATTTCCGCTGTTTGATTTGGTAATTCGTGTAAAAAAACATCCCGAATTGGAAAATTGATGCACCAAGATGTCTTGGTCAAAAGTCAATTCTCTAATTCGGGATGAAAAAGTGGTAAGGATTTATCCTAATGCTTTCAGGTCGTGGATGGTGGCGATGGGGTCTTTGGCCTTGAACACATAACTGCCGCTGACCAGCACGTCAACACCGGCGCTCACCAGGCGGGGAGCCGTCTCGTCCTGCACGCCGCCGTCCACTTCAATGAGTGCGTGACTCCCTTTCGATGCTATCATCTCGCGATGGCGGATGACTTTCCCTATCGTGTTCTCAATGAATTTCTGCCCGCCGAAACCGGGGTTGACACTCATCAGCAGCACCATGTCCACCTCGCAGATGATGTCTTCGAGCATCGACACGGGGGTGCTGGGGTTGAGGGTCACGCCGGCCTTCATTCCTGCGGAGTGAATCTGCTGGATGGTGCGGTGGAGGTGTGTGCAAGCCTCGTAGTGTACGTTCATCATCATCGCGCCAAGTTTGGCTGTCCGTGCGATGTAGTCCTCGGGGTGTACGGTCATGAAATGCACGTCGAGCGGTTTTTGGCATATGCCGGCCACCGCTTCCAGTACGGGGAATCCGAAAGAGATGTTGGGAACAAAGACACCATCCATGATGTCCATATGCAACCAGTCGGCCTCGCTGCGGTTGATCATCTCGATGTCGCCGCGAAGGTTGGTGAAGTCGGCTGACAATAACGATGGTGAGACAAGTGTTGCCATGGCTGAAGGTTAGTTCAGACAATAGATGCAACTTTCACCGTTCATCTCGATGACGCGGCAGGTGCGGGCGAATTCTCTGATGAAGTTGAGTGTACGGGGGGAGGGTTCTGTCTCTTCGAGGGTAAAAATTTTCATAGGCAATCTTTTTGGTCATTATATCTTTCTAACGATGACCATCCCCCATTTATTATGTTTTTGGCTAATAATATTTTTCATGTTCCGCATTCGCTCAATCTTCAATCTTGTAGACCCGCCCTTACGACTTCGGGGGAGATTTAGGCTGCACCTCGGGAATGAAAACAAAAACTTTGTTATTTGTTTTGCATTCCACTCGGTTTACACTAACTTTGCCTATCGGAGAAGTTTGGCTGCACCTCGGGAATGAAGGCAAAAAAGTCTTTTTTTTGTTTTGCATTCCACTCGGTTTATACTAACTTTGCAGCCGATGAAAAAAGTTAGGCCAAAGAAAAACTTGGGACAGCATTTCCTCATCGACTTGAACGTGGCGAAAGCCATTGCCGACACCGTGGATGCTTGTCCGGAAATCCCCGTCTTGGAGGTGGGGCCGGGAATGGGAGTGCTCACCCAATATCTGATGGAGAAACCCCGTGAACTACGCGTGGTGGAAATCGACCGCGAGTCGGTGGCTTATCTCCATCAGCATTTCCCCATGCTTGACGGAAAGGTGGTGGAAGGGGACTTCTTGCGCATGGACCTGTCGCAGCTCTTCGAAGGAAGGCAGTTCGTGCTCACCGGCAACTACCCCTACGACATCTCCACGCAGATCTTTTTCAAGATGCTCGAAAACAAGAACCTCATTCCCTGCTGCACGGGCATGATACAGCGCGAGGTGGCCCAGCGTATCGCCTCCCCGGCGGGAAACAAGGCATACGGCATACTCAGCGTACTCATCCAGGCTTGGTATGACGTGGAATATCTCTTCACTGTGGATGAACACGTCTTCAACCCACCGCCAAAGGTGAAAAGCGCTGTCATCAGGATGACACGCAACAGTGTGGAGCATCTTGGATGCAACGAGGCGCTCTTCCAGCGCGTGGTGAAGACCGTCTTCAACCAACGGAGGAAAATGCTGAGGGTGAGTCTCCGCCAACTATTCCCCGTAGGACAGGCATCCGACGCATTCTTCCAAAGCGACATCATGACACGAAGGCCAGAGCAACTCTCCATACAGGAGTTCGTGGAACTCACCAACAGGGTGGAGGCTGAACTGAAACGTGAAACGAATACAAACCAATACTAACCCATAAAACTAAAGACAAAATGAAAAAATGCTTGATGATAATTGTAGCCACAATGATGGTTGCAATGAGTGCCTCTGCACAGAACATCCCAGCTGGTATGAGAATGGAGATAGCCGAAGCAGAGACAGACAATAGTGAATTCTCGATTTTCACCTATAAGGACGAGGATGAGACATTCGGCTACTATCTCGGACTTGGGAGGGTGATCAATTATGTGTCTATCTTCCGCGACGACATCACCGACATGTCCTTCGAAGACATCAAGGAAACCTGTATCTGGCTTGGTGCCACCTACGACGAGGCATATGCCACCCTTGACGACATCCTCGAACTTTACGGCAAGGATGTCGATACCACGGTGGAGTTCAAGGGAAGGGCTGCAACTGGTGGTGACCGACTCGGAGAGCCCAACACCTCCGTGTGCGTGGTGCAGAAGAAACCGTTAGGGGGAAAACGCCTGCTTTTCCGATTTAACTGCGGCAAACGCCAGGCGGAGACTTTTCTCGGCAAGTCGGTGGTCAAGGAATTGCGCATGGAGATGAAGTTGGATAAGAAGCTTCATCCCAAACAGCATAGATGAGATTTTTGCTCGCCCGAAATAGGTCGCGGCTATCGATTGCGGGTGTCTTCGCCCGCATCGATAGCCGTGCCGTTGACTATGCACCAAGTATGTTGCTCACGAGCGTTGTCACGTCGGTGATGTTCGTATCCCCGTCGCCGTTCACGTCTGAGACCTCGGTATGCTCTTCCGTTGTATTCCCGAGAATGATGTCGACGAGTAAGGTCACATCTACTATGCTCACCTCGCCGTCGTTGTTTAAGTCGCCTCTGATGACGGTTGTTCCCGGTATGAGCGACAGGGTGACGCTGATGTTGCTCTCACCTGCTTTCAGGAACGTGCGCAGTTCACTCTCCGACAAGCCGTCGATCTTTCCCAGACGGGTGTAGCTCCATGAGTTGGTGCCATAAAACATGCAGATGTTGCTGCTGTTGTAGAGGATGACGTCGCCTGGCTGCGCCGTCGTCTGTTGGTCGCTTGTGGGCAACGAGAAGCCCAGTGTGCCCCATATCTCAAAGCCGCCACTGCTGTTGAGCGTCACGGTGACGGGTGCTTGTTGCAACCTTTCCACCAGCGCCCGGGTGGAGGCATTGTTCTCAAGTGTAACGCTTTGCGTCTGTCCGCCGATGGTGACATACATCTTGTCCGTGGTGGTTTGTTCTGTTGCGAAATCCTGGTTCTTGAGCCAGTTCTCTATCAGCGAAGTGGCGTTGCGGCGATTCGAGTTGTTGATCCACAGGGCGTCGCCCATCCACACGGCATTGGGAACAAGCCTTTTTGCGTCGGCCACGACTCTGCTGATGCCGCTGCTGGCACTCGACACAATCAACCCTACGTGCTTTCCTGCCATTTGAGGACCATGGTTGAACAGGTAGGTCTGCATGATGGCTGCCATCTGGCTCCACCACAGCGGCGTGACGATGATGATGTTCTGGTAGTCGTTGAGCGATGTCGTCACCGGGTCGATGGCGGGATAGCTGCTGGCGGAGTTGGGGTTGGCGTTGATGGCGTTCAGCAACTGGGTGCCGAGGGCATAGCCGTTGGCTTCGTAGTGCAGTCCCTTCTCTGCCGGTTGGATTTCCAGCACGTCGACCTGAATCTGACTGGTCAACTTGTTCACTATCTCGCGGCAGTTGCCCGTGTAGCTATAATACGCCACGAGGGTCTTGCCCGCATTGCTGGGCACCTCTGCCATCATCTCGTTGCCAGGAGAAAAGCAGATGAGCAGCATCGCTGTCAAAAACAAATGAATCTGTCTCATATCCTACAAACTCTCCTTCAGCACCTCGACCACCTCGTCGCGATTGAGAATGTAGTAGCCGCCTTGGCATATGGGGCAGGCGTCGGCCATTCCCTCGATGAGTTCGGGCTTGGCGCCGCAGTCGGTGATGTTCATCGCCAGACCCAGTTCGCGCATCCATTGCTCCATCGTCTCCAAGCCTTCCATAGCCACCTGTTCGTCGCTCTTTCCTTCTGGACGCACGTCCCATACGTTCATGGCCAGGCGCTTGAACTTCATCACGGCATCCGTTGACTTGTTGATGAGAAGGCGGTAATAGGCTCCGCTGACGGCGGCGAGGGTGTGCCCGTGAGTGGCGTCGGTGAAAGCGGCGACGGCCTGCCCCAGCATGTGCACCATCCAGTCGGTGGCCTTGCCGCGGTCGATGAGGGTGTTCAGCGCCCAGGTGGCCGTCCACATGATGTTGGAGCGGGCCTCGTAGTCCTCGGCGTTCACCAATGCCTTGCGCGAACTGACGATGAGCGAGCGCATCAGGCCCTCGGCGATGTAGTCGCTGGTGTTGTCGTCGGTGCCCGAGAGATACTGTTCGAGGATGTGGCTCATGATGTCGTAGATGCCGGCCACCATCTGGTATTGGGGCACGGTGAAGGTGAAGCGTGGGTTGAGGATGGAGAAGTCGGGATTGCGGAAGTTGTAGAACAATTTGCGGTTCTCCGAGTGGCTGGAGATGACCGAGCAGCTGTCCATCTCCGACCCCGTGCCTGCCATCGTGAGCACGCAGCCCACGGGAATCCAGCGGCATGTCATCGGTTGCCAGTTCTTGAAGTAATACTCCCAGGGGTCGCCGTCATACCATGCGCTTCCGGCCACGGCCTTGCAGTAGTCGATGGTCGAGCCACCGCCCACGCCGAGGATGAGGTCCACCTCTTCGCGCCGTGCAAGATGGGCGCCCTCAAGCACTTTCTCGATGGTGGGGTTCGGCATCACGCCGGAAAGTTCCACCACCTCGCAGCCAGCCTTCTTCAACTCTGCCATAACAAGGTCGTAGATGCCGTTTCGCTTGATGCTGCCGCCGCCGTAGCAGAGCATCACCTTGCTGCCGTAATGGGTCAGTTCTTCACTCAGTTTGTTCAATGCATCCTCGCCGAAATGCAGTTTCGTGGGATTGTGGAATGTAAAGTTGCCTAACATGTTATTTTCGTTTTAATTAGTACTATCGTTTTTAATCACACTGCAAAGTTATGAACATTATGCGATATGGATATTAAACATATTATCTGAATCTATACCAATTTTACGGATTTTGACATGATCAGCACCATTTTGTCTTCCCCGTGGGAAGAATTCAACACCTGGTGCGCACCGTAGAGGCAGGCCTGTTGCGACTGCTGTTGCTTCATGCATGTCCGGATGGCATCACTGCATTTTTTGCCGTTTGGGGGTGTTCACGATACTAAATTCAACATTTCTTCCACCATTTTGTAAAGAGCCACTGCACATCACATGTAATTCTTCGACGAGCGAAGCGGAAGACTCGAGTACGTGTTGAAACAAGGTTTTGCTATTGGAGAGATTAAGTTCCATGATTAATTCAAGCTCTATCATTCAATTTTCTATGCATTTTTTTGCATGGTATCAAAAATATTCATAATTTTGCCCGACAGAAACCATTGATAACAAACTATGATAGACGTTAAAGCAACACTTAGCGAAAGTGAAGAGAGAATGGAGATGGCCGCCATGTTCCTTGAGGACGCACTGGCCAAGATCAGAGCAGGAAGGGCCAACACCGCAATCGTCAGCGGTGTCAAGGTGGAATCCTATGGTAGCATGGTGCCGCTCAACCAAGTGGCAAACGTGTCGACGCCCGACCCAAGAACCATCGCCATCAGGCCCTGGGACAAGAAGATGATACGCACCATTGAGAAGGCCATCATGGACTCCGACGTGGGCATCACTCCGGAGAACAACGGGGAAATCATCCGTCTCAACATACCACAACCCACCGAAGAGCGACGCAGGGAACTCACCAAGCAGTGCAACAAGATTGCGGAGAAAGCAAAGGTCGAGGTGCGAAATGTAAGGGGAGACATCAAGGATAAACTCAAGAAAGCTATCAAGGATGGACTTTCAGAGGACAACGAGAAGGATGCAGAACTCGAACTCCAGAAGCTCCACGACAAGTACATCAAGAAGATTGAGGAGATTCTTGCCGCAAAGAACAAGGAAATCATGACCGTGTAGGCAGGTGAAAGGACTCGTCATCAGGAACACGGGAAGCTGGTACACCGTACTCACCGATGAAGGTGAGACGGTGGAAAGCAAAATTAAAGGAAATTTCCGTCTCAAGGATATCCGCAGCACCAACCCGGTGGCTGTGGGCGACAGGGTGGGCATCATACGAAACGCACAGGGGACGGCTTTCATCAACGAGATAGAAGACCGCAAGAACTACATCGTCAGAAAGTCGCCCAACCTTTCCAAGCAATGCCATATCATTGCCGCCAATGTGGACCAGGCCTTTCTCATTGCCACCGTCAACTATCCCGTCACCTCGCTTACTTTCGTCGACAGGTTCCTTGCATCGGCTGAGGCCTACAGGGTGCCTGTCGTGCTCGTGTTGAACAAGACCGACCTCCTCGACAGCGACGACCTCAGGATGCAGCAGATGGTGGCCGACTTGTATGAGAACATCGGCTACGACGTCTTGCAGGTGTCGGCGGAAACCGGAATGGGCTTCGACAAGCTGAAGACCATGCTCGACGGAAAGGTGTCTGTCTTCAGCGGTAACAGCGGAGTGGGGAAATCCACATTGCTCAACAGACTCATCCCTGGACTGAACCTGCGCACGGCGGAACTTTCTGCCGCCCATGGGACAGGCACACACACCACCACTTTCAGCGAGATGCTGAAACTGCCGGGGGGAGGATGGGCCATCGACACTCCGGGCATCAAGGGCTTCGGCTCATTTGACATGGAACCGCAGGAAATCTGCGGCTATTTCCGTGAAATCTTTCATTTCTCAAAAAACTGCCGATTTGGCAACTGCACGCATACGCACGAACCAGGATGTGCCGTGCTGCAGGCTGTAGAACAGCATTACATCGCACTCAGCAGGTACAACTCCTATGTGAGCATGCTCGATGACAAGGACGAGGCCAAGTACCGCGAGGCATTCTGACATTCAAGCGAAGATCAGCATTACCATAAAAATGATAATTTTCAAGCATTTCTTTTTTTCCGCGTGTGCCTTGACAGTTTTGGCATGCGCCACGGCTCAAGCACAAGATTCTGTCAAGAGCAAGACACAAACCACCAATACGGCTGCTGCGGAAAGGTTGGTGCATCCGGCCATGGGCACCACTGCCAAGGCCCAAGGAGGAGAGCTGACTCTTACCATCATCAAGAAACATGTCAATTATGGTGGAAGCCCTAAGGAATACAGGGACCCGTATGTCAACTCACCCAAGTCGGCCAACATACACCCCGATGGAACCAAGTATTATGTCAACTCACTCGAGGGATGCGCTACCGTGGTCTATGATATGAAAACCCATGAGAGGCTAAAGGTGATAAAATATGACTTCAAGGACGGGAAGGACGACGCTTTGTGGAGCAAACCGAGCCAGTTCTATCCTTTCACACACTACACTCACAACCTGAACACCTTCCAGGGGAAACCTGTAGAGGCTACCTTCTCGCATGGTGGACGATACTTGTGGATTCCGTTCTACAGGCGCACCTACGACCTTAATGCCCAAGACCCGTCGGCTGTCGCCGTCATAGACACCAAGACCGACCAAATTGTTAAACTAATGGAGACGGGACCGCTGCCTAAGATGGTGGCCACGTCGCACGATGGAAAACATGTGGCCATCACGCATTGGGGCAACAACACCGTGGGACTGGTCAACGTGGCTAGCCTCAACCCCGACGAGTGGTTCCATGAGAAACTCCTCGTGGTCGATTATGTGTTGCCGCTCAATTTCAGTCTCAAGGAATCTGTCGATCGCGACAACAAGAGTGGGTATTGCCTCAGGGGAACTGTCTTCACGCCTGATGACAAATACCTCCTCGTGGGATGCATGGGAGGGAATGGCGGCATCGCCGTCATCAACATGGAGACGCAGGAATATCTCGGAAGGGTGTTGGGAATGATGGCCAACGTGAGGCATCTTGTCATACGCGACGGCTATCTCTATCTCAGCGTCAACAAGGCCGGATATGTGCAGCGCATCAAATTAGACAAGTTCATGGCGGCTGCAAAGGCCATGGCAGGGAAGACCACCAACGTTGGAGGATGGGAGGAATGCAAGGTGGGAGCAGGGGCACGCACCATAGAAATATCGCCAAGCGGGCATTTTGTCTTTGCTGCTTGCAACCTCGCCAGCAAACTCTATGTTGTCGATACCAGGACGATGAAGGCAGTGGCCAACATCGACGTGGATTCTTATCCCGTAGGACTCGACATTTCCAATGACGGGCGCTACGTCATCGTCACCTCGCAGGGGAGGGGGACTGCCGGAACCAGCGGCAATGCCGTCAACATCTATGAGGTGGAGTATGCCGAGCCGGAACCAGTGCTTAAGAATACTGACGGAGCTGCCGTCTTGGAGACGCTGGAGAACAAGGATTCTGCCGACCTTGGCAAGGAGGAGAAGGCCGGTGGCAACCTCACCGCCATGCTCGATGGCGAGGATGGCGGTGGCATGTCGCCTGTCGCCATCGGTGCGGGCGTTGTCATCGTCCTTGCCATCGTGGGGCTCCTCGTGAGAAGACGTCAGAAGAAAGCGCAAGGATGAACCTGTTAAGGTTCTCGTTTTTCAAGTATTCCTGGAGTTTCCTGTAAAAACGATTCCTGTCACGAAAAAGCCATGCCTTTGCTCCAAGAAAGCAAGGGCATGGCCTTTTTTGTGAGCGAGGTGGAGATACAAAATAGGGATAATCCCCCGGAGCATTAGGGTAAATCCCCGGAATATTAGGGAAAAACTCTTGATGAATTTAAGATTTCTTTGCATTTTTGCAACAAAGATGGAGGCCATGGGCAGTGGTTTGGCTTCCTTGGCTTCCATCTTTCTTGATTATAACCCTATAAAATTCTTGGATATGTTTTCACGTTGTTTTACCTTTTTTTCCTTGAGTGTGTTGGCGGCTTTGGTCGTAGGTTGTTCTTCTTCGAAACTGTTGTCCTCGGTGGAACCTGTGAGTAAAGGCCAGTCAAGTGAAGACATGGCTTCCGATGACTTGACTGTGACAGGGAAAAGACTGCCGACCATCAAATTGGAGGATGTAAATAGGTTCCCGTTTGATGAAAAGCGTGTCCCGTGTAATGTCGTCAAGGTGAATGTCGGCCCTTCGCTCGTCTGTTCGGAAGTGGAGACTCCGAGGAATTTCTATGAATACAAGTTGGGCCTGGATTATGGTGTCGAGTACCAACATTTATGGCGTTCCGGTTTTGGATTGGGAGCAAGTGCGTATTTGTTCAACACTTCGTTCGACAGGGACTTGAATGTGGAAATCAAGTATGTGGGACCGTTGGTGGCCTACAGTGACTATCTCGACAGCAAAGGGCTGGTTCGCGCCGAACTGGAATTTGGTCTGGGATGTGGCATCTTGAAGGAGAAAGGATTCCAATATACGCACACCGAGAAGGATTTTGCTGCGATGGTAGGTGTCGGGGTGGAATACGGAGTGGCTAAAAATGTGGCCTTTGGCTTGCAACTCAATTGGAACACCCTCTTCCAGTTTGAACCCAAAGGCTATTACATCAAAGATGAGGATGATGTATATGGCATCGAGCGTGTCAGTTTGCTCGCGGGGGTGAGAGTGTATTTCTAAAGTGGTTTTCCGCACAGCAAGAAAAAATGCAGCCTGAAAAGGCTGCATTTGTCATGGGATGAGGTGATTTCTGATAGTTTAGAAGTTCACGCCGATGTTGAGGAAGAGTGCACCGTTGTGCGTGTCGTCGAAGGCGTTGTCGCCGATGTTCGTGAGGCCGAAGTCATAGCCGAGTTCCGCATAGAGCATCTCATAGGCCAAGCCGCATCCCACGCGGATGCCGCCATCAAAGCGTTTGAAATTTGCCCCATAGTGGTCGTCGAACGAACTGTATGCTTCACGATTTCCATAATCCTTCACCTTGCCACCCACGCCGCAGGACAGATAGCCGCCGACAAAGGGTTCCACGGCGGTGGCGGGAGCCACATAGGCCGAGTATTTCAAGGTGAGAGGCACTTCGAGGTAGTTGAGGCCGATGGAGAACTTGTCTCCCCCTAATTTGCCCTTTCCACCTTTCTCAGAGTATTCCAGGCCCGTCTCGAAGAACAGCGGGGCTTGCGGAGCCAATTGGACGCCTACCACGGCACCCACGTTGAGCCCGGTCTTGCTGGAACTGCCGTTCAGGTCAGGAGCATCAGAATTGATGTGTGATGCCGAGAGGCCGAAGCGGAAACCGAAATACGTGTTGGGTGCGTAGCTGTAACTGCGGGAGGAATGTGTGGAGTAGCCGCCGCGAGGAGCTGGAGGAGTGTATCTGCCACGATGACGTGTCTGTGCTTGCGCGGGCAAGGTGGCTGTCAGGGCGAGCACGCAAAGGGCTGCCATGAGGTGTGTCATTGTCCTTTTCATCTTTTTCTGTTTTAGAGGGTTTTATATCTTGTTTACGATGGCAAAGGTAGGACTTTTTTTTTCACCTCCAATGGTGCTATCCCTATTTCTCCGGGGTTTTTCCCTATTTGAATTGGGGATAGATGGCACGTAATAACAGCCATATATCCCCAATCTTCAATCTTCAATTTTCAATCTTCAATCTTCAATCTTCAATCATAATATATTTCCGCCGAGCCGAAGCAGCGGTGGTGGTCGGTGTCGTAGACCACGCAGAACTGCCCGGGAGCCACCCCTTGGATGGGGTGCTCGGAATGGACGACATACTCACCGGGACCGATGCTGTCGAGCACGGCGTGGTGGAACTCTGGCGTATGTCGTATCTTGAAGGTGACATCACGCAAGGTCACCTCTTCCGTGAGGTAATGGAAAGCATGGATGCGGAAAACATCCTTGTAGGCCGTTTGGGGCTCGTATCCCTTGCTCACGTATAGGATGTTGCGTTCCATGTCTTTTTTCACCACGAACCACGGACCGCCGCCGAAGCCCAGGCCGTGGCGCTGCCCGATGGTGTGGAACCACAGTCCGCGATGGCGGCCAATCAGTTTCCCTGTCTCATGTTCCAGCACGTCGCCGGGATTTTCACCGAGGTAACGGCGGATGTATTCGTTATAGTTGATTTTCCCAAGGAAGCAGATGCCTTGGGAGTCTTTCCGTCGGGCGTTGACCAGGTGCTCGCGCTCAGCGATGCTCCTCACCTCTTCTTTCAAATAATGGCCTATCGGGAAGAGGGCTTTCTTCAATTGCCAGTCCTCGATTTGAGCCAGGAAGTCGGTTTGGTCTTTCACCGGGTCGGGGCTGGTGACCAGCCATTTCTTCCCGTCGATGATTTCCGTTTGTGCGTAATGCCCTGTGGCGATGAGGTCGTAGTCGTGGCCTGCTTTCTCATCGAAGGCACCAAACTTGATGAGGCGGTTGCACATCACATCTGGATTGGGGGTGAGCCCGGCACGCACCTTGTCCATCGTGTAGCGGGTCACACGGTCCCAGTACTCATGATGGCAGTCCACCACCTCGAGGCGTACGCCGTAGCGGTGGGCAAGGGCGGTGCACATTTCCATGTCTTCCTCTGAGGAGCAGTCCCACTCCTCGTCCTCCTCCGGACCGATTTTGATGTAAAAACAGTCGGGGTGAAGCCCCTGCGAGCATAGCTCGTGGAGCACCACGGAACTATCGACGCCGCCAGAGAGCAGCAAGGCGATTCGCTTGTCGGTCAGGTTCTCTTTCATTTTCAGGGGGTGTTGTTTTTTTGATAGTTCACCAGAGAGATGACGGGGTGCTCGGCCAAGTATGCGGCAACACCGGTTTTTTTCAATTTCTTGTTCAATGTCTCCTGTGCCATGCGCTTGGCGCTGGTGGGTTTGGTGTAGTATTCCGCGCTGTATTCGCAGGTGAGGGCATATTCATCCACTTTCTCGTCCAGACGTGGCTCCTGTGTCTTCACCGTGGCAATGACTTTGAGCTTGAAGTCGATGTTGCGATAACCCTCTACTTTTTCGGTGACACGCCAAGTCTCGTTGGTGATTTCTACCGTCTTCTCTTCTTCGGAAATCGAGGTGTAGGTGGCTTGAATGTCATAGAATTTCAGCATTTCGGGACTCAATGCGAGTTTGAAGTCGATGCTGGTGTAGTCGGGGCGTTCCATCACGCCGTCGCCGCTGTCGCCGTGACAACTGGTGAGTGTCATGGTGACGGCCAGGGCAAATAGCAGGATGATGAAAGCGTTTCTTCTTGTCATTTGTCTTTATGTGGTTTTATGGGTTTGGTGAGGTGTCTCGCGCCAGGGTGAGCAGGGTTGTCCAGTCTTGGTGGAACTCGTCCATGGTGTGGTAGAGCAGGTTTGCTCCTTTTTCTAGCAACTTGTCGTCGTGAAGGGGCCCGGTGTTGACTGCCACGGTGAAGATTTCCGCTGCCACGCTGGCTTGTACGCCAAGGGGGGCGTTCTCCACCACGATGGCTTCCCAAGGCTCTACTCCGCATTTTGCCAAACCTTGAAGGTAAGGGTAGGGTTTGGGCTTTCCTTCGCTTACGTCGAAACAGGTCACCATCAGTTCGCGGTGCAAGAGGTCGGGAAAGTCTCGCTCCAGACGGTCGAGCAATGAGTGCTGCCCGCTGCCGGTGACCACGCAGATGGTCATGCCGTCGGCTTTCATCTGCCGCATCAGCTCTTCCACACCTTTCATCTTGGAGGGTTCACCATAGGAGGCGAAGAGGGCCGACTTCACCTTGTATATCTCATCCGCCTTGTCGGCAAGATGTTCCTTGCCTGGTTGCAGGAGGGCTATTTCGCGGATGGTTTCCATTCCGCGCATGCCTTCGTGTTCATAGGCTTGGGCTTCGCTCATGGCGATGCCGTATTGTCTCATCGACTCATGCCAGGCCTTGGCATGGAAACGCATGGAATCGTATAGTACGCCGTCCATGTCGAAGAGCACGGCTTTGGGAGAGAACCTCCCAAAGCCGTGTCGCCCTTCTTTATGTCGCTCTATGGCATTGTATTGCTTGATGGCGTTGCTGATGTCCATGGTCAGGCCAGTCGTTCTTTAATGGCTTTGCTCTCAGCCTCATAGCCGGGTTTGTCGAGCAAGGCAAACATGTTCTTCTTGTATGCTTCCACGCCAGGTTGGTTGAACGGGTTGACACCGAGGACGTTGCCACTGATGCCGCAGGCAATCTCGAAGAAATAGATGAGTTGTCCGATGTAGTAGGCGTTGAGTTCGGGGATGGCGATGCGTATGTTGGGCACTCCACCATCGACATGTGCAAGGCGGGTGCCCAGTTCTGCCATCTTGTTCACTTCGTCCACGCGCTTGCCGGCGAGGAAGTTGAGGCCGTCGAGGTTCTCTTCGTCTTCGGGGAAGAGGAGTCTGCGGTTGGGTTGCTCCACGCTGATGACGGTTTCAAAGATGGTGCGCTCGCCTTCTTGTATCCATTGTCCCATGGAGTGCAGGTCGGTGGTGAAGTCGCAGGAGGCTGGGAAGATACCTTTGTTCTCCTTGCCCTCGCTCTCTCCGTAGAGTTGCTTCCACCACTCGCTGATGAAATGGAGTTTAGGCTGGTAGTTCACCATGATTTCTATTTTCTTGCCGTCGCCATACAGGCAGTTGCGCACGGCGGCATAGAGGGCGGCGGGGTTCTCCTCGAAGGGTGTTTCCAATCCACAGACAGCTTCCATGTCGGCGGCACCCTTCACCAGTTGGCGGATGTCGAAACCGGCGCAGGCGATGGGTAGCAGGCCCACAGGGGTGAGGACGGAGAAACGGCCGCCCACATTGTCGGGGATGATGAAACTGGTGTAACCCTCCTTGTCGGCGCAGGTGCGTGCTGCTCCGCGCTTGGCATCGGTGACTGCCACGATGACTTTCTTCGCTTCTTCCTTGCCACGCTGGGCTTCGCATTGCTTCTTCAGAAGGCGGAAGGTGAGGGCGGTCTCGGTGGTGGTGCCCGACTTGGAGATGTTGATTACGCCGAACTTCTTGTCTTTCAAATAGTCGGTGAGTTCTGCCAGGTAGTCCTCGCCGATGTTGTTGCCGGCGAAGAGGATGGTGGGGTTGCTGCTGTCCTTGAGAAGCCAGGCAAAGGAGTTGCCCAAGGCCTCTATCACGGCACGGGCGCCAAGGTAGCTGCCGCCGATGCCTGCCACCACGACGGCCTCGCAGTTGGCGCGGAGGACGTCGGCGCAGGCTTGTATCTCATCGAGGAAGGAAGGGGTGATGGAAGAGGGGAGGTGCAACCATCCAAGGAAGTCGTTGCCGGGGCAGGTGCCTGCTTCCAAGGCTTGCTGGGCTGTTTTCACTTGGGGTTCCATTGCCTTCACTGCGCCTTCGTTGAGGAATTGGGCGGCTTTTGAAATGTCTAAACTGAGGTTTTTCATTTGTTTTGATTTTTTGTGGTATAGGAATTGATTTTCTAAAGTTGCTGCTTATCTGAAACTGTCGGTGAGCAGTTTGATTTCTATCTGTGGTGAGATGCGCTCGTAAAGGATGTTGTATACCGCATCGAGGATGGGCATGTTGACATGCAGGTGGCGGTTGATCTCCTTCATGCACTTGGTGCCGAAGAATCCTTCTGCAATCATCTCCATCTCTATTTGTGCGCTTTTCACGCTGTATCCCTTGCCTATCATCGTGCCGAAGACGCGGTTGCGGGAGAAATTGGAATAGCCGGTCACCAGGAGGTCGCCCAAGTAGACGGAGTCATAGACGTTGCGGTCGGCGGAGGGACTGATGACGGAGAGGAAGCGCGACATCTCCTGCACGGCGTTGGACATCAGCACGGCTTGGAAGTTGTCGCCGTATTTCAGGCCGCTGCAGATGCCGGCTGCGATGGCGTAGACGTTCTTGAGCACCGAGGAGTATTCTATGCCGATGACATCATTGCTCGTCTTGGTCTTGATGTAGTTGCTGGAGAGGAGTTCGGTGAAGGCCTGCGCCTTCTCCAGGTCGGCGCATCCCACGGTGAGGTACGACAGCCTTTCAAGCGCCACCTCTTCGGCATGGGAGGGACCCCCGATGCAGGCGAGGTTCTCATAGGGCACGTCATACACTTGGTGGAAATATTCGGAGCAGACGAGGTTCTCGTCGGGCACGATGCCTTTGATGGCGGTGATGATGAATTTCTCCTTGATGCGAGTCTTGAGCTTCTTGAGGTGGTTCTTCAGGTATGGGGAAGGGGTGACGAAGACGAGCGTGTCGTATTGGTCGACAATCTTGTTGATGTCGCTGGAAAAATTGATCTCTTCGGTGTTGAAATGCACACTGGTGAGGTATGCAGGGTTGTGCCCCATGCGTCGGAAGTCTGCGATGCGGTCGTCGCGCCGCATATACCATCCGATGTGGTGGGTGTGCCCCACTACGATCTTGGCTATGGCTGTGGCCCAACTGCCTCCGCCGATGATGGCTGTCTTGCCGCAATTATGCATGGAAGTCATGGTTGTGCCGCCGCTGCCTTGACGGAGAGCGGCGGCGTGGTTGGTGCTTGGTTATTTGGATTGCGCGGCTTCTATCCACTTGGCAAACTCTTCAACCTTGGGATTGTCGTAGCCAAGTTTGTATTTCTTGTTCACGCCGCAGGCGTCCATTTGCAGTTTCTGGGGGTTGACATCCTTGATGTCTTGCACGAGGTAGTAACCGCATTTGTTGAGAACGGGCACCCAGGGTTCGGGCACTCCCACTTCCGCCCATTCAGCCACGGTGCTGCGGGGAGCTTTCTTCTCAGGGCGCATCTGTGGGAAGAGGAGCACTTCCTGAATGTAGGTCTTGCCCGTCATCAGCATGGTGAGGCGGTCGATGCCTATGCCGATGCCGCTGGTGGGTGGCATGCCGTATTGGAGTGCGCGCAGGAAGTCCTGGTCGATGATCATCGCCTCGTCGTCGCCTTTGTCGGCCAGACGCATCTGCTCCTTGAAGCGTTCTTCTTGGTCGATGGGGTCGTTGAGCTCGGAATAGGCGTTGGCCAGTTCCTTGCCGTTGACCATCAGTTCGAAACGCTCCGTCAGGCCGGGTTTCGAGCGGTGCATCTTCGTCAGTGGCGACATTTCCACAGGGTAGTCGGTGATGAAGGTGGGCTGGATGAAACTTCCCTCGCAGGTCTCGCCGAATATCTCGTCGATGAGTTTGCCTTTGCCCATCGTCTCATCCACCTCGATGCCCAATGCCTTGGCAATCTCCCTGAGCTCTTCCTCGCTCTTGCCGTCGAGGTCGTAGCCTGTCTTCTCCTTGATGGCGTCGAGGATGGGGAGGCGGCGGTAAGGAGCCTTGAAACTCACGATTTTTCCGTCGATTTCGCGCTCCGTGCTGCCATTGACGGCGATGCAGATGGTTTCGAGAAGCCGTTCGGTGAACGACATCATCCACTCGTAGTCCTTGTATTGAACGTAAAGTTCCATGCAGGTGAACTCAGGGTTGTGGTTGCGGTCCATGCCTTCGTTGCGGAAGTTCTTGCCAATCTCATACACTCCCTCGAAGCCACCCACGATGAGGCGCTTGAGGTAGAGTTCGGTGGCGATGCGCATGTACATGTCCTGGTCGAGCGCGTTGAAGTGGGTCATGAAGGGACGTGCACTGGCCCCGCCGGCAATCGTCTGCAGGGTGGGAGTCTCCACCTCCGTGTAGCCGGCCTCGTCGAGCACGCGGCGCATCGTGCGGATGACGGTGGCGCGCTGGAGGAAGGTCTCCTTCACACCCTCGTTCACCACCAGGTCGACATAGCGCTGGCGGTAGCGAAGTTCCGGGTCGTCGAACTTGTCGTAGGCGACACCGTCCTTGTATTTCACGATGGGAAGGGGCTTAAGGCTCTTAGAAAGCAGGGTGAGCTCCTGGGCGTGGATGCTGATTTCACCCGTCTGGGTGCGGAAGACGATGCCGCGGACGCCTACGAAGTCGCCGATGTCGAGCAATTTCTTGAAAACGGTGTTGTAGAGGGTCTTGTCCTCGTCGGGGCAGATGTCGTCGCGTTTGACATACACCTGGATGCGGCCCTTGGAGTCCTGCAACTCCATGAAACTGGCCTTGCCCATCACGCGGCGGCTCATCATGCGGCCGGCCACCACCACGGGGCGGGGCTCGGCATCGTCGGTGAACTCTTTGATGATGTCGGTGGAGAATGCGTTGGTGGGGAATTCGGCGGCTGGATATGGGTTGATGCCTAATTTGCGCAACTCTTCCAGACTCTGCCGCCTGCCTATCTCTTGTTCGTTTAATTCTAATATGTTCATTTTTCTTGGCTGTTTTTTAGCTTTAGCGGTGCAAAATTACAAATTTTTTTGCGAAGCAGCCACCTCTTTTATGCATTTTTGCATCATGGCAAGGCAAAATGTCTTTTCAGGGTGCTTAAAGCCCCTAAAACCCCATGTGAAAGAAAAAAACACCTTCAAAGCATCCTTATTTGAAATTAATTTGTAATTTTGCCTTTTGTTACAACACCATTATGAATATAGACTACATCAAGGAAATCATAGAGAGGAGTCCCAACCTCTCCACCGCGCTGGGGATGAATTTCATTTCCACCCCCGACGACGACATGGTGATGGCCACCATGGTCGTCGATGAGCGCAACCGCCAACCTTTCGGCTTCCTCAGTGGCGGGGCGACGCTCGCTTTGGCAGAAAATCTCGCCGGAGTGGGGTCTTCCGCGCTTTGCCCAGGGAAAATCTGTGTGGGCATCAGTGTCAGTGGAAGCCATGTCAAAGCCGTGTTGGAGGGTGACACCGTCACCGCATTGGCTCACCTTGTCCAAAAAGGCAAACGCTTGCATGTGTGGAATGTGGAAATCAACAATTCCGCCGGTGAACTCATTTCAACCGTCACGGTAACCAATTATATCATCACCGCCAAAAACAAAAACTAGTGACATGGGTGCTTTTGCTATTTTCAGACTTCCATACGAAGCACAATGCCATCTCCTGATACAGCAGGAGGGGCAGCCGGAAGAATTGCCTTCGGTATCTTCCCTCAGCGGGAAGGACGGGTTTGTCATGGCGCCGTTTGCTGTCGACAAACGCTATCCGGTGCTGGTCATCCATCCGGATACGACGTTGAGCATCAACCCCGACGAACTTTTAACCGACCGACAACCTTGGAGGGATACGTTGGAGTCCATCCTTGCCGAACCCAAGCAACATGAGAAAGTGAGGAAAAGTTCCCACTCGAATTATGCCATCGATTTCGCCAATTTCCATTCGCAGGTTCTTGAAGGGGAATTCTCCAAAATTGTGCTTGCCAGGTGTGTGAGGGAAAAATATGACGAGGGGCGCACACCGCTCATGATGTTTGCAGATGCGTGCAGCCGTTATCCACGGATGTTCGTGGCATTGGTGTCGACATGGAGAAGCGGGACATGGCTGATGGCCACCCCGGAGGTGCTGCTCGAGGGGGTGGGCACCCACTGGTCCACAGTATCGCTTGCAGGAACGATGGCCCTTGGGGAGAACCAACTAGACTTCGACGACCCTCCATCGCGTGAACCTGTTGGCAAATATGATTTCAAATGGGATATCAAGAACATTCAAGAACAAAGGTTCGTATCCACATATATTACGGAAAGTCTTGAACAAGTGGCGGATTTCATAGAGGAGAAAGGACCTTATACCGTTAGGGCGGGAAAACTTGTTCATCTCAAGAGTGATTTCAACTTCACCATGTCGCATCCTGAAGACATCGGACGATTGCTCAGCATCTTGTATCCCACACCCGCCGTTTGCGGACTGCCAAAGGACAATGCTCGCGATTTCATCCTGAGAAATGAATTCACCCCAAGGCAGTATTACAGCGGTTTTGCCGGACCCATGGGAAGCGACTCCGCCACTCATCTCTATGTGTCGCTTCGATGCATGAGGATTGATGAGGGGGGATGCTGCTTGTTTGCCGGAGGTGGCATCATGGCCGGCAGCGAACAAGAGGTGGAGTGGAAAGAGACAGAGGACAAGATGTGCACCATGAAGGACATCATGCATACCAAGAAGTAGTATTCCAACAGAAATATGTACTCCGACAAGGAAAACGTCAACATTCTCACCGCACTGCTCGTCGCGAAAGGAATCCACCATGCCGTGGTGTGTCCGGGCAGTCGCAATGCACCCATCGTGCACAACCTCAATGAGGCGCCTTCCATCAACTGCCACCCTGTCACCGATGAGCGAAGTGCCGGATTCTATGCACTGGGTATGGCACAGGCCACAGGGGAACCCGTCGTGGTATGTGTCACGTCGGGCACGGCATTGCTCAACCTGGCTCCTGCTGTGGCTGAGGCTTTCTATCAGCAAGTGCCGCTTGTAGTGGTGTCGGCAGATAGGCCTAAAAGGTGGATAGGGCAACTCGACGGCCAGACACTGCCGCAGGAGGATGCCTTGCAACCTTTTGTGAGGAAAGCGGTGGCTCTGCCTGTGAATGTGGAAGATGAAGAGGAACGGTGGTATTGCAACCGCTTGGTCAACGAGGCCTTGATGGAGACCGGTGGACGGAACGCATTGGAACCCAATATGGTCAAAGGACCGGTTCATATCAATGTTCCCATCGATGAACCACTTTTCAGTTTCACCACTACACAACTGCCCCAGGAGCGGGTGGTAAGAAGGCACGCCGGTATGCAAGTGGGAGATTATCGACTACTTGCTGAAATGATGGAGAAGGCGGAAAGACTGATGGTGGTGGTGGGGCAGAATGAAGCCATAGGGCAATTGTCACGATTAGCACTGAAGCCGGGAGGACGATTGCCTGGTAGAGCCGTCGTCTTGGCTGAGAGTCTTGCTGGTCTGCCAACAGGACCTGTCCATGTGGAGGAAGCGTTGTCGCTCATCGGCGACGACGAGCAATATTGGCCCGACACCATCGTCTATTTCGGAGGAACGCTTGTGAGCAAGCGAATGAAACGTTTCTTGAGGAAAGTGTCGGCTGGCGCCCTCGTCTGCATGGTCAACCCGGACGGCTTGGTGAGAGATGTGACCATGCACCTCGACCATCTGTTCACTGGCAACTTGGAAAGTTTCTTGAGGTATCTGGAAAACTCAGATTCCTCCGACCACTCAGGAAACTCCGATTTTCTAGACCATTCAGGAAATTCCGATTTCTCAGGCTCTCCCTCTGCCAAGTCATTCGCTTTCTCCCAGCGTTGGCGGGAAGTCTTACAAAAGGTGCGTGTCATCGCCGAAGACTATCGCCCGGCGTTCTCGCAGATGGCGGTGGTGGATTATTTCGAACAGCAGTTGGAGGATATGGAATATGACTTCGATGTGCACTATGCCAATAGTGCGGCTGTAAGGTTGGCCAACATCCATGCCTGGCATCCCGTCTGGTGCAACCGAGGGGTCAACGGTATTGATGGATCGCTTTCTACGGCGGCGGGCTTTTCCGTGGCAAGTGACGACAAGGTGTTCTGTGTCATCGGAGACTTGAGTTTCTTTTACGACCAAAACGCGTTGTGGAACCAGAACCTGAGGGGGAATTTGCGCATCATCGTGCTCAACAACGGGAAGGGAGGCATCTTCCTTTCATTGCCCGGACTGGAACAAAGCTGCGTGCGTGACAGGCTTGTCGCCGCTGAGCACCATGTGACGGCAAGGGGAATATGCGAGCAAAACGATGTGGGATATCTCAAGGCCACAAACATGGAGGAGGCGAGGATGGGCATCGTGACCTTGCTCGTCGAGGAAAGGCAAAGACCTCTGCTATTGGAGGTGTTCACCGATGCCGATGCCGATGCCAAGGCTTTGGCCCAATACTTCAATCTGTTTGAAAGGAAAAAAACATAATACCAATGCACTTACTCAACTTTCGCAAGTTAGAATATACAAGGCGTGAAAAAGTGAAGCTAAAAAGGCACTATATGCGAACAAATGTCCCTTTAACTCCCTTTTTACTCCCCTTTTACTCCCCTATAACTCCTTAAAAAACTCCCCTTTAACTCCCAATTAAATACTTATATCATATGCCAAAAAGACAATGGACGAAGATCAGGGATTTTGAGGAAATCCTCTTCGAAGAATACAATGGGATTGCAAAAATCACCATCAACCGACCACGTTACCGTAATGCTTTCACACCCAAGACCACACTGGAACTCTCACAGGCCTTTGCTTACTGTCGTGAGGCGCAGGACATCTGCGTCGTCATTCTCACCGGTGCCGGCGACAAGGCGTTTTGCGCCGGTGGCGACATGCACGTGAAGGGGAGAGGGGGATATGTGGATGAAGAAGGTGTCCCCAGACTGAGCGTCCTCGACGTGCAGATGCAGATACGCAGGTTGCCCAAACCGGTCATTGCCATGGTCAACGGCTACGCCATAGGGGGTGGACATGTCCTTCACCTCGTCTGCGACCTCACCATCGCAAGCGAAAACGCCATCTTCGGACAGACTGGCCCAAAGGTGGGCTCGTTTGATGCCGGATTTGGGTCTTCCTACCTCGCCAGGATAGTGGGACAGAAGAAGGCAAGGGAGATATGGTTTCTTTGCAGACAGTATTCCGCCCAAGAGGCTGAGAGAATGGGAATGGTCAACAAGGTCGTACCCTTCGAACGGTTGGAGGACGAGTGTGTGGAATGGGCTGAGACGATGATGGAGAGAAGTCCGCTTGCCTTGCGCATGATCAAGGCCGGACTCAATGCCGAATTGGACGGACAAGCTGGCATACAGGAGCTTGCTGGCGACTGCACTATGCTCTACTATTTCCTCGACGAGGCTCAGGAAGGTGGAAAAGCCTTTTTGGAGAAACGCAAGCCCGACTTCAAGAAATATCCCAAACTGCCTTGAATAATATCTTGAAATATGCTGAAACTGACTGTATCTGAGCGGACTTTCCATTTCAAGGTGCCCGCCGGGACATCAAGGGGAGTGTATACCACAAGGCATTCCTGGATGGTGACAGCCACTGACGACGACGACCCCGGAGCTGTCGGGGTGGGGGAGTGTGCTCCTCTGCCGCAATTGAGTTGTGACGACCTGCCCGACTATGGAGACGTCTTGCGTGAGATGTGCAGGATGGTGGAGAGAAAAGGCGAGATAGACCATGGGCTGTTGGCTCCTTATCCTTCCATGAGGTTTGGTTTGGAGACGGCGCTCTTGCGCCAGCGAGCTGCCTCTGACGTCATTTTCGACACTCCGTTTACTAGGGGCGAGGTCGGCATTCCCATCAACGGACTGGTGTGGATGGGCGACTATGATGAGATGCTCGAGAGAATGGAGGAGAAAATGGAGATGGGGTTCCGATGTGTGAAACTCAAAATCGGCGCCATTGATTTCGAGAGTGAAATCGACTTGATGAGGCGTGTCAGGCAGCGTTTCTCACCGGAATGCATACAGTTGAGGCTTGATGCCAATGGAGCATTCAAACCAGAAGAGGCTATGGGAAAACTGCAGAGGCTGGCTACTTTTGGCATACATTCCATCGAGCAACCCATCAGGCAGGGACAATGGAAGGTGATGGCTGACTTGTGCGCCAATTCGCCCATTCCCATTGCTCTCGACGAGGAGTTGATAGGGGTGAACATCCCGCTGATGAAGGAGGAACTCCTGGACATCGTCAAGCCTGCATTCATCATCTTGAAACCCTCGCTCCATGGAGGACTGGCGGGGACGAGCGAATGGATTGACATGGCTGAGAAACGGGGCATTGGGTCGTGGATGACTTCTGCCTTGGAAAGCAACGTGGGACTCTCTGCCATCGCGCAGTTTGCCGCTCATATCTATGGATGTCCGGTGCCCATGCCGCAAGGACTGGGGACTGGACAACTTTTTACCGACAACGTGGATGCTCCCCTGGAAGTGGTGGGCGACGAACTACACTATACTGCATTACAACCATATGACACTGTCTGAGTTCTACAAGGTGTGGAACGATGGATGCGACACCTTGACGGTGCACACCAGCGGTTCCACAGGACCGCCAAAGCCCTTGGTCGTGGAGAAGCGAAGGATGATGGCAAGCGCTAGGATGACCTGCGACTTCCTGCAGCTGAAGGTGGGAGACACGGCGTTGCTTTGCATGTCTCTCGACTACATCGCAGGGAAGATGATGGCTGTCAGGGCTTTGGTGAGAGAACTGAGGCTCGTGGCTGTGGAGCCGTCGGGGCATCCGATGTCGGAAGGCGCCGTTGGCGACTTGGACATCGATTTGGCTGCGATGGTGCCTTTGCAAGTCTACAACACCTTGCAAATACCGGTGGAGAAAGAGAGGTTGAAACGGGTGAGGCATCTGCTTATAGGAGGAGGACCCTTGGATGGAAAGTTGGAAGAGGAACTGCGGTGTTTCCCCAACCATGTGTGGGCTACCTACGGCATGACAGAGACGCTTTCCCATGTGGCTATGAGAAAAGTGAACGGGAGCAATGCTTCTGCATGGTTTGAACCTATGCCAGACGTGGAACTGTCGGTGAACGATGATAACTGCTTGGTGGTTAACGCGCCATTGCTTTGTGAAAAAACACTGGTCACACGCGACATCGTGGAGATGCACCCTGACGGAAAAAGGTTCAAGGTGGTGGGGAGAGTAGACAATGTGGCTTGCTGCGGGGGATTGAAAATACAATTGGAGAAAGTGGAGGAAATGCTGCGGCCACATATTCAACAGCCTTTCTTCATAGGCAAGGAAAAGAACGAGAAATTCGGGGAAATATTGGTCCTTGTGATAGAAGGAGAACAAAATAAAAATATAGAAGATATTGCTGGCAATATCCTCCCTCAATATTGGAAACCTAAAAAAACCGTATTTGTCAGGCAACTGCCGATGACAGAAACGGGAAAACCAATAAGAACAATAATAGATTGAATGGTGAACAGGTTTGACCTGGCACCATTCAATCTATTGTGTTCTTATTTTTCTTCAATTTCTTCGCCCCATACACTCTTGCTTGTGGGGAGTTTACCTTCTTCGTTTTCGTCCCAGACTCTCACGTTGCCTTCGCCTCCGGATACTGGTGGTGGCTGTGGGGGCTCCAGAATTGAATCGATGAGGTTGATGTCCACGAATCTTGCTTCAGGCTTGGAATAAATTCTTTTCATGATGCAATTGTTTATTATTGTTGTTGTTACGTGTCAGATGGTCTTTGATTGAGCAAAGGTCGTCTTGTTGTTACTACTAAAACCGATGCAAATTTATAAAAAATAAATGTTTGCGGCAAACAAAATACTCCTTTTTTTTTGTTAATTTGTATTTTCTCCCTTATTGGCGCAGTGTGATGTATACTATTTCCATCAAATCCACCACATCGATGATGCCATCGTGGTTGATGTCGCCGTTCTCAAAGATGAACACCGGCACCTTCTTCTTTACGATGACGTTAACCGTGGTCATCACATCTACGATGTCTACAATGCCGTCATTGTTGACATCGCCCATCAAACCACTGCCGGAGGTGGTGGAGATTTCCATCTCTTCTGGCATGTTCTTGCCGGTGATGTCCAGGTAGCAGGTGTTGTTGGCGATGTATTCCAATGTAACGTTGCCATGGGCGTCATCCTTGTTGTTCACAGCGACGAAAGCGAATTTGTCATCACTGAGCACACGCATGGTGGCTGGGTCGAAACGTGTACGGTAGGTTGATTCGTCTTCTGACCCGTTATGCAACCAAATCTCTCCTTTGAGAAGGTTGGTGGAGGTGAGGGGCTCTGGGTCGGTGGTGAGCGGGAGCAGGCGGTTGCCGATGGCTTCCGTGGAGGAGCATTCCAAGATGACGGCAGTGTAGGCCGGGACAATGCCGTTGGAGATTTCCACCAAGTGGATGCTGCCGTTGTCAAGTATCTTGTCCACCAAGTATGCTTTCACGTTGTCAAGGCATTGGTAGGGGAAGGCGGTGTACATCGTGGTGTAATATTTCCCGTTCTTGAAGGTGTTTGGCGAGGGGAGGGCACCAAAATAATTGTCATTGAGATGCTCTTCATCGATATGATGGAATCTCCACCTGTAGGGGGTATCGTTGTTGGGACGGTTGTAGAGGTTGGGATAGCGGATGGTGCCTATCAATTCCATCTCGCCATAAGTGCTCTTGTCGGCATTGTCTTTCAGGTAGCCGGTGGCGCCCTGTGCTGAACCATAAATGTAATAGTCGAGGGTGTCGTATTTCTCCACTCTGAATTTCAGGTTGCTGATGTCGTAGGTGGAGATGCCTTGCCCTTTGATGTCAACACTTCTCAAGCCTCCTGTCCCGGTAGGAGTGCCAGTGAGTTTGAGCACAAGGGCGGGGAGGGAATGGCTCTTCCTATGGCTCTTGTCAACCAGCATCATCGAGTTGTAGAAGTTGCGCTGCTCTTCGGTAATGCTGTCTTCTGAAGTGCCGGTCACACCAAGGTATTTGTTGGATTTCACATTCTCCAAATAGACGTAGATGCCTTTAGTGTTGATGCCTCGAGCCTCAAACTCTGCAGTGTATGTGCCTTTGTTGGAGTTGGTTACCTTGAAGTTGTATGGGTTGGCTGTGATGAGTTGGCTGGAGTTGTTACGCCGCCATCCTAAGAATTTTCCATTGAGATGGTCGGGGAAGGCGGTTAGGGTAACCCTGTCGCCAACCTTGTTGGTGGGGTTGTCTATCGTCACTGAGCCAAGTGCATCATCTGATGATTCGGGAAACACCAAACCCTTTTCCACAAAATATGCCTTGTATTGCGACAGTTTGGCATTTGTCTCTACTGTGGAGGTTGTCGTTACCAGGTCGGTGGTGTTTGCCGTGTAGCTGAACACCGTTTCACCGCCGTTGTCGTTCTTTTTCGTCCAATGGCTGAAAAGATAGCCGTCTAATGGCTTGGCATAAAGGAAGGCGGTTACGGTGGTGGCTTCTTGCTGCACATTGATCTTTTTCTGGAATGGGACAGTCATATACCATGATGATTTCCAAGGTATGTCCTCAACATCCATATCCTCGTCGGAAGCATAGACAAGACCGGCTCCTAAGGGTACTGGTTCTACTGAGAATTTATAAAAAAAGGTGGGACCTATGGCATGAAGCATGGTGAATGTACCCACAAGCGTAAGAAGTGTTGCTAATATTCTCTTCATTTTGAAATAATTGTATCCGAAAGCCTATTTTCGTGCAAAATTACAAAAAATGTATTGATGAAGGCTTGGAATAAGACTTTTTTTTTATTTTTTTAAAGAATGAGCCTACTTTAAAATGTCTAAAGTGAGCTATAGGGCGGTGCGCATATCTCCTACAATAGCAGGGGAGGGGAGAATAAGTTTTGAAAAACAATAAGTTACAGACCCCACCCCTGCCCCTCCCCTTGAGGGGAGGGGATAACTATTACCGATATTTCCTCAAACAGGACTTTTTAAAGTGGGCTCAAGAATGATTTATCATGTGATAATTTCTCTGCCCTCCTGGTAAAGTCGATAAACAGGACAACCCCGGGGGGAAGAGTTCCCATGACGTTCTGTGAAAAAAAAGAGTGGCAGGTGAAGCCTGCCACTCTTTTTATCTAGATTCTGGAATCTTATTCCCAGCTGGACTTGTTGCTGAACATGTCGTCTACAGCATCCTCATATTCGTTGTCGCCTTGCACGTTGCCAACGGGGATGAAGGATGTGTTGCCAAACAAACTGTCAAGAACGTTCTTCTTCGTGTTCAAGGTCATTACCTTGCATACCGGGTTGATATATTGTTTCTTCATAATCTCGAAAATGTTTAATACTTTACCTTTCCTCCAAACAAATCGTCAACAGCGTCATCGAACTCCAGGCTCTTGTTTGAGTAATCTCCTGTATCTAAAGGGCGATCCTCTTCAGATGTGATCAATATTGGTTCTTCTTCAAGTACGGAACGTCTTGTATTCACTGACAGAACCTTGCAGGTTGGAATGATATATTTCATAATGCAATTGATTTAAATTAATACTTTACCTTTCCTCCAAACAAATCGTCAACAGCGTCATCGAACTCCAGGCTCTTGTTTGAGTAATCTCCTGGATCTACAGGGCGATCCTCTTCAGATGTGGCCAAAATTGGCTCTTCTTCAAGTACGGAATGTCTTGTATTCACTGACAGAACCTTGCTGGTTGGAATGATATATTTCATAATGTAATTGATTTAATTATTTGACCATTTTCTTTCCGTTCACAATATACAGACCCTTTGTAGGATTCATCACTCGGCGGCCTTGGATGTCGTAAATCACATTGTCTTGAGTAGCCTCTGTGCTCACCTCGCTGATGCCAAGGAGGAAGTCCTCGTCAACGATGCGGATGCTGTTGGCGTAAGCCTGGTCCTCGTCAAGGATCATGAATGCCTGGTTGGCCTTCACGGTCTTGCCATTGTATTTGAAGAAGCCGAGGGGGTTCAGAGTGTTCTTGCCACTGTTGAAGACGCGCAACTGAACTCTCTTGATGGGGGTACCTTCGTTAACAGCACCATTCTCGTTAATCGGACGGATGCAATAGATGAATTGGTCGTCAGGATCAGCGGAGGTGGGAGAGTTGCTGTCGAAATCGGAGGGGAAGAAAATACCTCTGAGGAACGAGCGGTCGGTCTCATCTTGGATGGACTTGTTCAGATCCTCTTCAATGTAAGGCTCGTCATAGGCGGGAGTGAGCAGGTTGTTGGTGAAGCTGGTGCTCTTGCACTCTACAACAACAGGAGTACGTGCGGGAACAATATTCTTGTACTCTTTGGTAACCACGTAACCTACGATGTCACCGGGGTTGGGTTGAACTGAGCCGAAGGTGCCAAGTTGTGGGCCATTCTGGATGCCCCATACACGGACGGTGTTGTCACCATTGTCGACGATTTCCATTGGGAAGTCAACATAAATGGTGCTGTAGTAGTGGTCGTCAAGGCCTTTTACATAGCCGTTGATAGCAAAGTAGTTGGTGGTTTCGGTTTCTGTGCCGGGAACGATGGGCTCCAGATACCACTTCGAGAAGTCACCAGCAACCTCGATTTCAGGTGTGTAGCCAGTATAAGGATAGTCAACCTTGTTCTCGTTGCCGAAGCGGATGAACTCACCGTTGACAGGACCCATGTCGAATTTCTGGGTGTGGGTGGTGAAGTTGGTCTTCACATGACCACCAATCAGATAATAGGTGTGACCCATGTGGATACGGTTCTTGTAACCATCGAGCTCATACTCGAAGAAGTACTCCCACTCAGTCCAAAGCTGCTCTTCACCAGCTTCGTCGCAGTAGGTCTTCACGTTGTCATACAACTCATCCCAAAGCCATTCGGTGTCCTCTCTGTTGCCGCTGGGAACCTCGATGCCCTTCTCTCTCAAGATGTTTGCCAAAGGACGTGCATCGGGAGTGGTGCTCTTCAGGTAGAAAGCGGTATTGCCTTGTGAATCTTCTGTCTTCTCAAGATACATCTTCATAAAGAAGAACATCTTGTCGATAGCTTCAGTCAGTTCGTCATCGCTCAGGTTCCAACCGTAGATCCTGTTCATCGTCTTCAATGAGCCAGTGAAACCTTCCTTCAGAGTCTTGCACAACGGACCATAAACGGCTGCGGAAGCGTCAACTGCTTGTGAACGGAGATTAACAACTACATAGTCACCTTCTTTGTAGTCGTTGTAGCCACTTTCAGGAGTGGGGATTTCGCCTTCTTCTTTACTGGCGTTGATGTACATCACTGTACCTGGCATAGTGATGGCATCCATTTGCTTGGCTTGTGGCTGAGCGGTGTTGGGGGATGTGACATTCATCACACCTGTTCCTCTTTCATTCAGATAACCAACGTTGATCACGCGGAAATAACCCTCGAAAGCGTCTGGGTCACCGATTTCATCCCAAGCGTCTATGGCTACTTGGGCAGAAGCTCCAACGCTCATTGCCGTGGCAACAAGTGTCATCAATAAACCTTTCGTAAATTTTCTCATAATGTAAATATTTAAGTTTATATATAGAAATTCCTCTATTCTATAGGGGTTTAAGTGCTCATCTTACTCACAGGTGTTGTATTCGTTTCAGTATATGTGCTCCCTTGATAATGGATATGTTGCGCATATTTTGCTGCAAATTTATAAACTCTTTCTGAATTGACAAAGGAATTTTCTTTTTTTTATTTCTTAAAAAACGTAAAAATCGTTTTTGATGTTCCAAATTGCTACTTTTTTCTTTTTTTTAATCTTTTTTTTGTCATTTTGTCACGTCATTCCATTATTTCTCTAATCTCAACCCGCCATTCTCAACCCTCAAATCTCAACCCTCAACCCTCAAATCTCAAATCTTCCAATCTTCCTCATCCCTCCCTGATGAAGTCGAGTGCTTCTTCTATGAGGTCTTTAGGTGGAGTCTGGTTGAGGCGGAGGTCGCCAATGTCGGCCAGAAGGGTGAAATTGATGTTGCTACCGATGTTTTTCTTGTCATGTGACATCAATTCGAGGAGCGTGGGATAGTCGTCGCAGGTGAAAGGCAGACGTTCGTAGGTCTCGTGGATGTACGACACCGTGGCGCGCAACTTTTCTGTGGGGAATCCGGTGAGGATGCTGCTCAGATAGAGTTCGCCTGTCAGGCCCAGCGCAACAGCGTGACCGTGAAGGATGGGTTGCCTGTTGCGCATGGCCCATGACTCCAATGCATGTCCGATGGTGTGCCCCAGGTTGAGAGCCTTTCGTATGCCATGCTCATGGGGGTCTTGCTCCACGATGCGTTTCTTCACCTCTACCGACTGACCCACCATGGATTGCAGTTGCTGTAGGTCGGGATGGACGATATCGAATTGGAGCAGGGAAGACCATGTCTCGTTGTCGGAAATTAGTCCGTGTTTGAGCATTTCTGCGTAGCCCGACCGCATGTTGCCACTGTCGAGCGTATTGAGGAATGTGGTATGGATGATGGTGGCATGGGGCTCAGAGAACACGCCGATTTCGTTTTTCAAACCTTTGAAGTTGACACCGGTCTTCCCGCCCACGGAGGCGTCGACCATCGAGAGCAGTGTGGTGGGGATGTTGATGTAGTTGATGCCACGCTTGAAGGTGCTGGCGGCGAAACCGCCTAGGTCGGTCACCATCCCTCCGCCAAGGCAGATCAGGCAGGAATGGCGTGTGGCACCGCCGGACACCAGTTCTCCCCACACTTGGGAGAGACTGTCCAGCGTTTTGTGAGTGTCGGTGGCGGGGATGGTGATATGGGAGGCTGACCGCAGACCCATGAAATCGCGGAGCAACGGCCAGCACGACTCCTTGGTCGTACTGTCGGTGAGCACGAAGGTGTGGTCGTGGCTGCACTCTGACATGGCGATGGCCAGGTCCTCATGCAAGGATGCAGACAAAATCACTTTGTTCATTTTTCTCTCTTTACATTCTATACCTTATAAATAACATAACATACCTTTCATTCCGTTCTTGTATGACACATTATATAATATGACATACATTTGTCTGGGATGCCGCTTTCGCTTGAGTGATGCCCTTATAAAAGGGACGAGTGGGGATTCCTGCATGCAAAGGTACGCATAAGCGAGTGGAAAGCCAAATTTATTTGAGTTTTTCCGAGCGGAAGTACCTTCGGCGAAGCCAAAGGTACGCATAAGCGAGTGGAAAGCCAAATTTATTTGAGTTTTTCCGAGCGGGAGTACCTTCGGCGAAGCCAAAGGTACGAATAAGCGAGTGGAAAGCCGAATTTATTTGAGTTTTTCCGAGCGGGAGTACCTTCGCGAAGCCAAAGGTGGGGTCTTTGATTAAAAGTTGATACAACAAATAGGACATCCTAATTGCGAAAAAAGAAAAAAATGCAGGAATATTCAACTTTTTGCACGTAGGAAACATAAAAATCGTATTTTTGCAAAGAAAAGAAATGCAGCATAATTCTTTTCCCAGAAATATCATATCATATAGAGTAGTTTTTATGAAAAAATTTTTGTCCATCATCCTTATCTTCATGGCGGTCGTCACAACCACCCAGGCACAAGACAACTACCCTGTCTATTTAGTAGAAGACGAACTTCCCAATGGCGTGGAATGGCTGCCCGAACCTCCTGACACGACCTCTACACAGTTTGTCTATGACATTACCCAATACATGTGGGGCAAGAGCATACGCAACACACAACGGGGAGTGGAGGCCACTGAGCACTGGGTGACAAGCGCCACAGAGATGGCAGAATTCTTCAGCGTTCCATTTGGCATGACCATCTCAGAGGATGAAACCCCTGCCATTTTCAAATTAATCGCACGTTCCATACCCACCTTCCGTCTCAGCGTCACAAAACCCAAGGCAACCTTTCGACGGAAGCGTCCATACGTTCGTTTCAACGAACCCACATCCATCCCATGGGATGAAGAAAGAGAACGAAATATAGGGTCTTATCCTTCAGGACACACCATAAGAGGATGGGGGTTGGCATTGGTGCTTTGTGAAGTGAACCCCGATCACCAGAACGACATCCTGAAATTAGGATACGAATGGGGACAGAGCCGTGTCATTACAGGATATCACTGGCAGAGTGACGTCAATGCCTCGCGACTCATGGCCGCAGGTGTCTATGCTCGTCTTCACACCTGTGCAGAGTTCATGAGCGACATGGCCGCCGCCCGCGAGGAATATCAGAGACTCTCTGAAGGCCAGGCTGCCATCATGGAACTTAGACCTACTCCCTCGTCTTCCGCACAGATCTACAACATCAATGGTGTCCCAGCTTCAGAGAAGACAAACGGCATCGTGATCAAAAACGGGGAAAAAGTAAGCCAATAGTAACCATTTCCTAGTCGGACCGGCTGGCCACCGACCACGACCATGCTGGCGGACTCATCGGCCATCTCTTCGGCACGGTCACCATCGACAACTGCGGCAGCAACATCCGCATCACCACAGGTGAAAACCGTTTTTACTGCTCATTTCCTTCATTCCTTGCCTGGCTTTTCTTGCTTGTTTTTCAAGAGGTTGCATACTTTTGTATCAAGAAAAGGCATGAGGGGAATGGAACTTTGTTTTTCCACGCCCAAAGACCATGGCCATGCTTTTTTCTTCGAACGACGTGTTTTTTTCCATCACCTTTAAACTTTGGCTGTGAATAAACGTCAAAATGACAACTAACAATTATCAATTATCTATCAATAATCATTTTTGAGGGCAAATGGATGCCCTAAGCATTTTTTCCAAGGTATAAAGATGAAGAATGTATTAACAGGTTTAATGTTGTGGCTTTGCTTTTCAGCCACCGCCACGGCACAGCAGGCCATCACGGGGCGTGTCGTGGACAAGGATACCAAGGAAGGCGTGATACAAGCCACCTTGCAACTCCTGAAAAAAGATTCCACTTACGTCACTGGAGTCTTGTCTGATGACGAAGGTAATTTCAACCTTCCCGTTGAGGATCCGGGAAACTATATCCTCAAAATCACCAGCATCGGTTACGTCACTTTAGCAAAGGATGTTGCCGTGCAAAGTGGCAAGGATTTGGATGCCGGCACTCTCAGCCTCAAAGCCGATGCCATCATGCTGAAGGAAGTGGTGGCGACTGGTATGGCCGCAAAGGTGGTGGTGAAGGAAGACACCTTCGTCTACAATTCCGCTGCATACCGTGTGCCAGAAGGCTCCGTCGTTGAGGAATTGGTGAGAAAACTGCCTGGTGCACAAGTCGATGACGATGGAAAAATCACCATCAACGGCAAGCAGGTGAAGAAAATCCTTGTCGATGGCAAGGAGTTCATGACAGGCGACACACAGACTGCATTGAAGAACCTCCCCACCTCGATTGTCGACCGTATCAAGGCATACGACGAGAGGAGCGACCTCGCACGCATCACCGGCATCGACGATGGCGAAGAGCAGACCGTTCTCGACTTCGGACTCAAGGCCGGCATGAACAAGGGCTTCTTCGGCAATTTCGACCTCGGAATAGGTACGAAAGGACGCTATGCTGAGCGCGTGATGGGCGCCCTCTTCAAAGACAAGTATAGGATCATGCTCATGGGAAGCGCCAACAACGTCAACGACCAGGGATTCCCCGGTGGTGGCGGTGGATTCCGTGGAGGTATGGGCGGAATGGGAGGAATGGGCGGCGGAGGTCGCAATTCCAACAAGATGATTGGCCTCAACTTCAACTACGAGGATACCGACAAACTGGAGATGGATGCCAGTGTCAGGTGGAACCACGGTGATGGTGACGTCCTCTCAAAGCAGTCGGTGGAGAACTTCGTGGGTACGAAGAGTTTCTCTAACAGCATCAACCAGAACTACACACGCCGCAACTCGTGGAACGGACAGATGCGCGTGGAATGGATGCCAGACTCCATGACCAACATCATGTTCAGACCCAACTTTACCATTTCATCGAACGACGGCAACCAGAACAACAGGTCGGCCACATTCAACGAGGACCCCTACAACTATGTGGAAAATCCGCTTGACTCCCTGGAATTGGCTGTGCTTGAGAAAAATGGCATCATTGTCAATGACCAGAGAACAATCAACCTCTCCTATGGCGAGTCGAAATCGCTCAACGGTATGTTGCAGTTCAACCGCAAACTCAACAACTTCGGACGCAATGTCACACTCAGAGTAGATGGCAACTACAGTGACAACGACAACACCAGCTTTGCCATCAACAGGGTGAATTATTATCAGCTGGGCCTTGATTCCACTTATATGCCAGCAACCAGGACCAACAGATACAGCCTCACACCGAGCACAAGGAAAGGCTACTCACTGCAGACCACTTACACAGAGCCCATCGCTCGAACCATGTTCCTGCAGTTGAGCTACAAATACAGCTACAGCTTGAACGAGAGCGACCGCTCCACCTTTGACTTCACCGATGGAGGCCTTCGTCCAGGAACGGATTTCGCCAGCATCGTGCCAAAATACCGCACTTGGGACCCATACCTCTCCAGACTGGTCGATCCGCTCGAGAAATACGAAGACAAGAACCTGAGCCGTTATTCCGAATACACCAACTACACTCACGACATCCAACTCACTTATCGTTGGATTCAACCCAAGTTCCAACTCAACGCCGGATTCATGGTGCAACCACTCCGCTCACATTATATTCAGGACTATCAGGGCATCTATGCCGACACTGTCAGGAACGTCACCAATATGTCGCCGACTCTCGACTTCCGCTATCGTTTCAATCAGTTGAGCAACCTCCGCATACAATATCGTGGTACGACATCTCAACCCAATATCTCCGACCTGCTCGACATCACCGACGACAGCAACCCGATGAACATCACAAAGGGTAACCCCGGACTGAAACCCTCGTTCACCAACAGCTTCCAGCTCTTCTACAATACTTATATCCAAGCTCACCAGCAGTCGATCATGTCGTTCGTCAACTTCAGCTCCACACGCAACAACATCAGCAACATGGTGACTTACAACGAAAAGACTGGTGGACGAATCACACGACCGGAGAACATCAACGGCAACTGGAACGTCAATTCTGCCTTTATGTTCAACACCGCTCTTGACAGCGTAGGTTATTGGAACATCAACACCTTCACCAACCTGAATTATGCCAACAATGTGAGCTACCTCTTCTTGGATAACGTGAACAGGAAGAACACCACACGCACAACCACGGTGATGGAGCGACTCTCACTGTCATATCGCAACTCCTGGTTGGAGGTGGAACCCAACGGTTCGCTCACCTATACACATGCACGCAACAAGTTGCAGAGCAACAGCGACCTCGACACTTGGATGTTCTCCTATGGCGTCAATGTCAACCTCTACATGCCTTGGGGCACAAGTATCTCCTCTGGCATCAGCATGAACTCACGTAGAGGTTACAACGATGAATCAATGAACAACGACGAGTTGTTGTGGAACGCACAGGTGAGCCATGGCTTCCTCAAGGGAAAGGCTCTGACCGTCAGTCTACAACTCTATGACATCCTCCACCAGCAGAGCAGCTTCTCCCGCGTCATCAACGCTATGCAGAGGAGTGATACGGAATACAACTCCATCAACAGCTACGCCATGTTGCACGTCATCTACCGTTTCAATGCATTCGGTGGCAGGCAGGCAAGGCAACAAAGCCCGATGCCCGGCATGATGCCCGGCATGATGCCAGGTATGGGAATGCCTCCAGGTGGTGGTCGTCCCGGTGGTAACGGCGGTGGCCGTCCCGGTGGTGGCATGCCCGGTGGTGGTCGTCCCGGCGGCTTCGGTGGAGGTGGCGGCTTCGGCGGCGGCTTCGGTGGCGGCGGCTTCGGCGGCGGACGTCCATTCTGATCACTCCGAATAGCTTAGTAAGAGAAGTTAGAAAAGTTAAGAAGTAAGAGAAGTTAAAGAAGTTAGAGAAGTTAGAGACATTAGTTCCAAACTCAGCAAGGCTAATGTCTTTAACTTCGAGCGAAGCGATAACTTCTTTAACTTCTTGACTTCATCATAAAAACCATAATGTCTTTAACTTCTTAACTCCATCATAAAAAAACCGGCCATCAATCGATGGCCGGTTTTTTTATGATGGTGAGCTCACTCTTCATCTTCTTCGTCCTCGTCAAAGAAGCCGAAGAGCGTAGGCTCTACAAATGCTTCCATTTGGCGACGGTCTTTCTTCGTCGGGCGACCAGTGCCCCGGGCACGGTCTACAAAGCCGCTGATGCGGCTCATTTCCAAAATCTCGTATTGTTTCGGGTCGGTCACATTCTCATATACCTCGGGGATGAGCTTCGCGCCTACACGGTTCTCTATGCATTTCAGGATGCGGAAAGAGTAGGTCACAGGGGGCTTCTTCACGTCAATCACCTCGCCCACCTTGACGGGACGGGAAGGCTTGACGTTCATTCCGCCAATGGTCACACGGCCGTTCTTGCAGGCATCGGCTGCTATCGAGCGCGTCTTGAAGATGCGGGCTGCCCACAGCCATTTGTCTATCCTTGCCTCATTGCTGTTCATTGCTTGTCTCGGATGATGGTGGTGGAGGGGAAAGCTTGCGCTTGTTGTATTGGTTCATCGTGATGTTGACACCTGCAAGCACGAAACTCTTGATGATGTCTCCGGCGGTGTCGATGCTGGGTTGGAGAAATTCGCGTTCCTCGTCGCTGAAACACCCCAAGACATAGTCCACCTGGCTGCCGCGAGGGAAGTCGTTGCCGATGCCCACACGGAGGCGGGCGTATTGCTGCCCGATGAGTTGCTGGATGTGGCCCAGACCGTTGTGGGTGCCGGCACTGCCGCTGGCCTTCAGGCGCAGAGCGCCGAGGGGAAGTGAGATGTCGTCGACCACCACCAACAAGCGTGACTCGTCGATGTTCTCCTTGTTCAACCAATAGCGAACGGCATTGCCGCTGAGGTTCATGTAGGTGGTGGGCTTCAGCAGGTAGAGCTTGCGCCCTTTCAAGGAGGTCTCGGCCACGTAGCCGTAACGGCGGTCGTCGAAAACAATATTGGACGCCTTGGCGAAGGCGTCCAATACCATGTAACCTATGTTGTGACGGGTCTCAGCATATTCCACACCAGGGTTGCCCAAACCCACAATCAGGTATTTGTCCATTGCTCTTCTTCTTTTCCATGCTCAATGCACGGGGGAGATTACTCCTCGGCACCTTCCTCTTCGGTCTCTGAAGCGGCAGCCTTCGAAGCGGCACGGGTCATCTTCACGGAGCATACCACAACTTCCTTGCTTGTGGCGAACTCAAGACCCTCGAATTTCAGTTCACCTACCTTGATGCTCTTGCCTATGCGAAGATGGGTGACATCGATGTCGAGCTGCTCGGGAATCTGGCGGTAGGGAGCGGTAACCTCGATTTTGCGGATGGAGAGGTTCATACGGCCACCGTCGCGGATACCTTGGGCAAGGCCAACGAGATGGACGGGAATACCGATGGTCAAAGGCTTCTCCTCATTGATCTCGTAGAAGTCGATGTGCAAGCAGGCATCGGTGGTGGGGTGGAACTGCAACTCCTTCATCACGGCGGTGTGTGTCTCGCCGTCGATGTCGAGATTGATAACATAAACATGAGGGGTGTAGATCACCTTGCGAAGGTCGGCTACGGCAACAGCGAATGGCATGGCCTTGGGCTTGCCATTCTCGTCCTTGGACTCACCATAAAGGTTGCAAGGCACAAAACCGTTCTTACGCAATTGCTTCGTGGCCTTCTTGCCGGTGTCGGTACGCTTCTGGCCTTTCAAACTAATTTCTTTCATTTCCTTGAATTTTGTGTTACTCTAAATTAAGTGATTGAATTGCTTAATTCACCATCACACGATACTTTTAGTGCGTAGGTGTGCAAAAAAGCGGTGCAAAGGTAATCAAATATTTTCGAACAATGGAAAGCAAATGATGAAAAAATACAAAAAAGTACCATATTTTGCGCAGATTTCTTGCAAATAACGCGAAAAAACCTTATTTTTGCATCATTGTTTCGTAAAACGTAAAACACGCAAACGTCAAATTTCTCATTTTCATATGATAAACAGGGAATTAATAAGAATTAAAATCGTACAGTTAACCTACGCATACTATCAGAATGGAAGCAATAACCTTACCAAGGCTGAGAACGAATTGATTTACAGCCTGTCCATGGCATATTCGCTCTACAACTATATGCTGATGCTCGTCGTCGCTGTCTCCAAGGAGATGAGACATCGCGTGGAAGTGGCAACGACTAGGGCCGGAAGAGAAGGGACAGAGCCGCCAAGCACTAAGTTCGTGGATAATAGGTTTGCTAGGCAACTGGAAGACAACCTCATGCTCCTTGATTTCGCTGATGAGCAAAAACTCTCATGGGCAGAGGACATCGAGTATGTCAGAAAACTATGCAACATCGTGGAGCAAAGCCAAATCTACCAGGATTACATGGCAGATGAGGAGGACTCTTACGAGGCCGACAGGGAGGTGTGGAGAAAACTCTACAAAACCATCATACAAGACAACGCCGACCTCGACGCGTTGCTCGAGGAGAAAAGCCTCTATTGGAACGATGACAAGGAGGTGGTCGACACCTTCGTGCTCAAAACCATCAAGC
>JAFWSS010000121.1 GCA_017524385.1 Prevotella sp. | reverse complement strand
GAGCCACGCCTGCATGTTGACGGGGATGTCGTCGGGGTCGAACGCTCCTTTGTCGCAGTAGCCGAGCACGGGGACGGCCACATCGTCGGCGGAGGCGATGACGAAGCCGCCGCCATCGCCGATGTTGAACACATGGAACAAAGGTGCGGCCACGCCCTTGGTGCCGTTGCGGGTATAGGCCAATTTCAGACTCCTGTTGCCCTTCACACGCTGCATAGTTCCCGACTTAAGGAACGCCATAGCGTTCTCCTTGGCCTTTTGGGTGGTGATGGGTGCTGCCTGGGCCACCATGCTGGCCAACAGGATGCTTAGTGTCAATAATACGTGTTTCATTTTCAATGTAGGTTTTAGTTTTTTGCTGGAAAAAGGTTCTTAGGTTGTGTTGTCGCAAAATTATAAAAAACAAACGTCAATTGCAAGAATGGAGGCGAAAAAATGCAAACCATAGGTTGATTAATCCTTTTGGATAAGAAAAAGACAGAAGCATCATTCGGAAAAATGATTATCCGCATATTCCCGAAGAATTTGATTTAAACATATAATTACCATATAATTGATTATGAATTACCCATATAATTCCTATTTGCTCTATATCATCATTATAATTTCGTGATTAATTCTGGGTCAATTAAAGGTAATTCGAGTTAAATATTTTTCAAACAGATAATTTTCATATAATTACAGCGCATCTTCCATATCATTTCTGAGTTTAAAGATTTTTGCGGATAATCATTCGGAAAAACTCAGAAAGGAAAAATGTCACCCAAATAATGACAAAAAATCGCTTTTCCTTTATATGGATTGCATATTTTATTGTATATTTGCAGCACCTAAATCTCATCCTTCAACTATTAAATTCCTTTTTCTATGAAAGCAAGACAAATATCAAAGGTGGTTTTTCTGCTGTTGGCAGGAATGTGGGCGGCCATCAACCCGGCAGTCTCCGCCCCCATCTCCCGTCAAAAGGCATTGCAAAACGCTCGTGAGTTCCTTCAGCAAAAGGGTGTCGACGTGAGCAGGGTGGCTATGCGTCACGCCCCCCTTCATCATGAAAGCGATGGACAGGAAAACGCACCCTATCATGTGTTCAACATCGGCGGAAACGATGGTTTTGTGATTGCCTCGGGCGACGACTGTGCTTATGCCATCCTCGGCTATTCCGATTCCGGCAGTTTTGATGCAGATAACATTCCCGACGGGATGAAAGCCATGCTTGACTTCTATGCCGAGCAGATAAGCACCTGTTCCAATAATCCCACTCATGCCAGAAGAAAGTCAACCACCACGTACCCCGCTGTGAAAACCATGCTGACGACAAGGTGGGGACAGTACCATCCTTACAACGCCAATTGTCCCATCGACCCATCCACCAACAAACGATGTGTCACAGGATGTGTGGCGACAGCCATGGCCCAGTTGATGTATTATTACCGCGAATACTCCACCAGGGAAATCATGAAAGACATTCCACCCTATAACATTGACCTGGATAAAGAAAGGCGGGTGGAAGGTGTGCCAAAAGGTACACCCATTGATTGGGACAACATGCTTGACGACTATGAAGGTTCATACACCGAAGTTCAAGAACAAGCCGTGGCCAACTTGATGCTCTATTGTGGCACGGCAGTCCAGATGGAATATGGCTCTTCCTCTTCAGGAGCATGGAATGCCTATATCCTTTCATCATTCGTCAAATATTTTGATTATGACGATGATATCTGCGAAAAATATCGGAGCGACCATACAGACGCGGAATGGGAGACGATGGTCTATGAAGAGCTTGGGAAAGGACGCCCTGTCTATTATGCAGCTTCAAGCCATGCCTTTATCGTTGACGGACATGACGGAAAGGGATATGTTCACATCAATTGGGGTTGGAACGGATGGAATGACAATTTCTTCCTACTCTCCGCCACCGCCGCCAACGAGGAGATCATGGGTGGCTATAAATATGGGCAAACAGCCTTTTTCGGGGTGGTGCCCAACGGGGTCTTCCCACGTCTGACGACCAAAGAGCTATCCCTGACAAGCAGCAACCACATCGACAACCTCTCATCCCGCACGTCCATTCCTGTTTCGCTCTCGCTGACAGTGGCCAACCTTACGGATGAAACGCATTCGTTTGAACAAGCCATCGGACTTTACAAACAAGGGAAGCTGCAAGCTGTCGTTTCCCAAATGAGCAACATCGCCAACATGGAACCAGGAGCGACGAAGAAGCAAAGCGTGTCGTTCGAGTTGGAAGCCTCACTCACACAGGGTGCGTACACACTTGTGCCAATAAGCAGACTCTCCGGCTCCGACAAATGGCGGAAGAATGGCAATCCCGACCAGTTGGTCACGCTTTCGATATACAATGGCAGCGCCAATCTGACGGTGGGAGTGCCAGAGGAAGAGGGAGACATCATCACCTTCGCATGTGATGAAGTCAGAGACATTTGTGTCCAATACTGGGATTTGAATGGTGATGGTGCATTAAGCAAGGAGGAGGCTGCTGCGGTGACAAGCCTGGACAAAAATTTCACTTATGAAAAGACCATCACATCCTTTGATGAACTTCAGTATTTCACAGGATTGACAGCGATTAAGAATGCTGAGTTCATCGGTTGCGACAGCCTTGCATCCGTCATCATTCCACCCAACGTCAAATCCATAGGAGACGGTGCTTTTAAAAAATGCAATCTCAAAAACGTCGTCATTCCTAAAAATGTAACATCGATAGGAAAAGAAGTGTGGGTATCGAACTACAATTTGGAAAGTATCCTTGTGGAGAGCGGCAATGCTGTATATGATTCCAGAAACGAGTGTCGTGCATTGATAGAGACGGCGACAAACACGCTTGTTCGGGGCGGAAGCCACAGTGTGATTCCTGAAGATGTCATGGCCATTGGCTCGGATGCATTCTCTTATTGCAAAGGATTGAGATCCATCCGGATTCCTGATTCGGTGACGAGCATCGGGGAGCAAGCTTTTTGGTCTTGCTCCAATTTGACTTCCATCAACTTGCCAGAAGGTATCAAGAATATAGATTATATGGCTTTCTCAGGTTGCAGCAACTTGAAAGAAATCATCATTCCGTCAAGTGTGACGAGCATGGGCAATTATGTTTTCAACGAATGTTCCGGATTGACATCCGTCACCATCTGCAATGGTGTGACAAGCATAAGTACCGGGGCATTCATGAATTGTACGGGTCTGACTTCAATCACCTTCCCTTCCAGCGTGACCAGCATTGGGAGTTCGGCTTTTTCCGGATGCTCAGGCTTGACCTCCGTCACGATTCCCTCGAGTGTGACCAGCATCGCTGTTGCGGCTTTTAGTGATTGTACAGGTTTGACCTCCATCATGATACCCCGCTCAGTCACCTCCATTGGTGGGAATCCCCTTAGTGGATGCAATAATCTTCAGAGCATTGTAGTGGATGCCGGCAACACCTGTTACCATTCGGATGGAAACAACAGTGCCATTATGGAAACTGCGACAAACAAACTGGTTACGGGAAGTGGCCGAACGGTGATTCCCGACTACATAGTGACAATTGGTGCATCTGCATTTTACAATTGCACCGGCTTGACTTCCATCGTCATTCCATCTGGTGTGACCAGCATTGACAGGTGTGCATTTTATAAATGTACGAATTTGGCTTCCGTCTCCCTGCCACAAAGTTTGGCAACCATTGGGGAAAGTGCATTTACATGGTGTACAAGTTTGACAACCATAACCATTCCTTCCAAAGTGACCAACATTGGTGAGAGTGCTTTTGGCCTATGTTCAAGTTTAACATCCGTCAACATTCCTTCTGGAGTGACCACCATCAGTAATAACATGTTATACAAGTGTACAAACTTGACTTCCGTAAACATCCCCTATGGCGTGACCGACATAGGAAACACAGCATTCGAAGACTGTAGAAAACTGACCTCCATCACCATTCCTTCCACTGTCACCAGTATCGGAAGATATGCTTTCGTTAATTGCATTGGCTTGACCTCCATCAAATCTTATATAACAAACGTATTTGAAACAGGTGATTATTCATTCCGCAATTGCCTCAACGCCACCTTGTATGTTCCGAAAGGCATGGTGGAGACATACAAGACTACGCCGGATTGGAACAAGATCAATTTCATCAAGGAAATGGACATTTCCTATGATATCAACGGAGACGGTTCCATCAACATCACCGACGTGGCTTGTCTTGTCAATATGATATTGGGGATGTCAAGCGATGTGAGCGATGCCTGCGACATCAACGGTGACGGGGCTGTGAGCATCATCGATGTGGCGACATTGGTGAATTTCATCTTGGGACAATAAGCGTCGTAAAGTACGGTTGACAACGAATACGCCCTCGGCTCTGCTGGCAGAGTCGAACGAGTATTCGTTATTCATTTTGTCGTTGGAAATGTCCGGATAATTCGCGGCTGCCTGCCTATGTTCCCAGCGTGGCTTTCACGAGGAGGGTGACATCGGTGATATTGATTTGTCCGTCATTGTTCATATCGGCGTTCTCCTCGCAGAAGACCTTTGGCTGTCCGCCCAGCACATGGTCCACTATGAGTGTGACGTCGGTGATGTTCACCTGCCCGTCGTGGTTGACGTCGCCCATGGCGAAGACATCATAGACTTCTGACAAGATGAACCATCCATTCTTCCATTTGAATGCCTCGTTGGCAGGCGGTGTGAACCCGAAGTCGAAACCCGTCGGGGTATGGAGGCGACAAGGAGACGCATTGGTTCCCACTCTCATGCATGCCACTCCGTCCAATTTAGGCAAGGTGGGAGGAATATAGAGGTCGAGAAGGCTGCTGCAAAAGTAAAAAATCATTGAGGCATCCGTCACTTTGCTCATATTGAAATGACTGACATCAAGACTTTCAAGTCTGAAGCAAGAACCGAACATATTTTCCATATCGGTAACTTTTGACGTGTCGAAATGGCTCACATCGAGTTGTTTCAGGCTTCGGCAAGTATTGAACATATATCCCATGTCTGTCACTTTTGACGTGTCGAAATGACTCACATCCAAATTCTCCAAACTGAAACATACATAGAACATACCATGCATGTCGGTGACGTTTGAGGTATTGAAATGACTCACGTCGAGACTCTTCACGCTGCTGCAGCCTCTGAACATAGAACCCATTTTTTGCACCTTCGATGTGTCGAAATGACTCACGTCAATGTTCTCCAAACTTTCGCAGTCATAAAACATTCCCCACATATTGGTGACCTCAGAAGTGCTGAGGTAAGATAGTCCAGTGATGTCTTTCAGAAGTGTCATACCTTTAAACCAATAAGAAGTGGAAGTAGGACGTGCTTCGGAGAAGCTGCTGTCAAAAACCACGTGCTCCACATCGGTGTCATCACGCCAACTTGGAATGAAGGACCAACTATTCAGACGGAACAGCGTCCCCGTACGCTCCTTCCTCTTGTCGTCACAATAAAACGAGAGGGTCTTGCCATCCGTTGAAAGCACCGCATAAGGACTGCCACTGAAAGGCTGGATGCCTTTGATGCCCCATCTCCTATAGGAGAAATCGCAAATACCCGGGATTAGGGAAGTCATGGCAAACCATCCATCATAACCTCCACCCCATCCCCAGTTGAAATGGAATTCTCCATTAGCAGGATCGTATCCGTCGCAGATGAAAGCGTGGCCGCCTATTCCCAAGCCCGACATGAAGAAAGGCTTTCCTTCTGCCAACTCATTGTAAACCAACTCCTGCCATTCCTCTTCCGTCATATTATGCGAATATACGACTTGCATGCTCCAGTTGTAATCGAAATTGTCTTGCAACGCTTTTGCCGCATCCTCCAAGGTTGCACTAGCCGATTCCTCTTTAAAGTCCGTCTTCACGGACTGCCCACAATAGCGCATCAACTGCGCCACGGCGGTCTTGCCCTTTGTCGTCGTGGGCATGCCATCGGTCATGGAGTCCCAATCGAACGAGGCCAGGGCATCGAGGGCGCCAACGGAGTATCTTTGTGTGGATGTGATGTGCCACAGGCTTGGCCCGCAGCTATCTGGTCGGCGTAGCCTTGGAGCCAAGCCCGCACGTTGTCGGGAATCTCGCCTTGCGAGAACCCACCTTCGTTGCCGTATGCCAGGATGGGCAGGGCGATGTCGTCGGCGGACGCCACCACGAAACCTTGGTCTCCATTGACATTGAAGACATAGAGCATGGGGGAACCGTCGGCTTGACTCTCACCGCCTTTATAGATGGTGTGCGCCAGGGTGAGCGACCGTGCACCCTTGATTTTCTGCTTCCCGCTGTTGATGAATTGCCACACGTTGGACCTTGCTTCCGTCTCGGTGATGGGCGCTGCCTGTGCCGCCACGGCGGTCAGCAGGATGCTTAATGTCAATAATGTGTGTCTCATCATAATGAATATTTATCGTTTCAAAATCATCAGTCCATATATCATTAATGATTATCCGCTTGTATCCGAAGGGCGGCCTGAAAGGCCAGCAAGCACATAGCCCAAGGCAACGCCTTGGGTGT
>JAFWSS010000120.1 GCA_017524385.1 Prevotella sp. | reverse complement strand
TACACCCCCCACCCCCGATGTGAGGGGCTGGGGTGGGGTCTTTGATTAATAGTCGATACAACAAATTGGACACCCTCATTTTTCAATCTAAAAAAATCTTCAATCTAAAAATTTTCAATCTTCAATGTTCCATCTTCAATTTTCAATTTTCAATCTTCAATTATCAATCTTCAATTAGGGTGTCCAATTTGCAACCTGTTCTTTCATAAAGATTATAAAGATTCCGTTTCGCTTTCTATGCCAAGAGGTCTTGTCTAACAGGCGGTGTGCATATCCCCTCCCCTCGAGGGGAGGGGCTGGGGTGGGGTCTTTGGCAAAAAGGTTTATCCGTCTGATTCAGAATTATGGAATGAAGTTTTTGATTCAAAAGTCCTCCCATAAGGCGGTAATAGTGAGCATCTGAGCTTCGCTCGATTGTTGGCTACGTCTTGGCAAATCAAGCATGCTTGACTTTTTTGCACTCGACTTGCACAACAATTGTCCCTTTAACTCCTTTTTAACTCCTCTTTAACTCCACAAAGAAGTGAACATACGTCCCTTTAACTCCTCTTTAACTCCCCTTTAACTCCCCTTTAACTTCCCTTTAACTCCTCTTTAACTTCCCTTTAACTCCTCTTAAACTATAAATCAAGCATCGGCAAAAGTCTTGCCATCTTTGAGTGTGATTTGAAGTTTGGTGTACTCGCAATGGAACTCATTTTTCAACCTATCCAGGTAGCGGGCGCTTTCCCATTTGCACATAGGTAGGTCGTGAAGTAAATAGTTACCGCAAGAAGCAGGTTCGGTGGCGGGGACTTCATCTTGAGTGAGTATCCACTCCAAACACTCTATGGTGAGTTTGCGCATGTCCTCAACGCTGTAGTTTCCCAGCATGATGATATACATGCCTGTCAAGCAACCCATGGGACCAACGTAAACCACATCTTCCTTGGCTTGTGAATTACGAAACCATGTCGCCATCAAATGTTCCATGCTATGCATGGCTGAGGGTGCCACAGCGGGTTCTTGATTGGGTTCTGTGATACGAAGGTCAAACGTGGTGAAACCCTTGTCTTCGCGAGACACATAGATGCCTGGTTTCAGACGGGTGTGGTCGATTGTAAAGCTTTGTATTACTTCCATATGTTTTTAAGTTGAACTGATTATTGCATAACGTATGACAGTGACGGGTTTTCGGATGCGATTAGTTGCCCGTTCGTCATTACTTATTTCTCTTATCAATCGCAAAGATATGAAAAAAACAGAAAGACAACAAGAAATCTGATGTCAAGGTGGCTGAAAATGCAGAAAACACCGAAAACACCGACAATTTGGATGGCAAACCCCGCCAAGAATGCTCAGGCTGCAAATCCCGCCAAGAATGTTCAGGCGGGAATGGAACTATTTTGAAAATACTTCCGATTGATGCAACCGCACACCTTGGAAATTTTTGATAAATTATATGGAAATTATATGTTAAAGGCCATTTACGCTGTTTGATTGGAATTTCGCGTGAATAGTGTAGACCAAGACAAGACTCGCCCCTACACCTGCAACGTTTGTAGCACCGACGAACATTCCGCGTCATAAAAAAACTCCGCCAGACACTTGTGTCGTGGCGGAGTCCAAGATCTTTTGCTCACTGCAATTATCTGCGCAGGCCGAGAGCCTTGATGATCGCACGATAGCGAGAGATGTCGCGGTCGTACAGATAGTTGAGCAGGGCACGGCGTTTTCCTACCAACTGGGTCAGCGACCGTGCGGTAGTATAATCTTTACGGTTCTTCTTCAAATGTTCCGTCAAATGGGATATACGGTAGGAGAACAATGCTATCTGGGCTTCTGGTGAGCCAGTATCAGAGTTAGACTTCCCGTATTTTCCAAAGATCTCTGCTTTTTTTGCCTTGTCTAAATACATCTTGTTGGGTTTGTAAAATGGTAAATAATTATCACTTGCATCAAATGCGGCTGCAAAATTACTACTTTTTTCCGACACAACAAACTTTTACGACTTTTTTCTTGTATTTTTTGCGCAATATTGCGTTTTTATTCGTCTGTTACGCCAATTATTTGTAATTTTGCAGCCGATTTCAGGATATGAGATTTTTGTCTAACAACAAAATGGGCCATTCGTCCCTATTGAAAAGTACCCCAAGATAGTAACAATGCAAGACATCAGAAACATCGCCATCATAGCACATGTCGACCATGGCAAGACGACATTGGTCGACAAGATGATGCTCGCGGGAAACCTCTTCCGCGAGGGTAAGGAAATTGGTAACCAAGTGCTCGACAGCAACGACCTTGAGCGTGAAAGAGGTATCACCATCCTCTCAAAAAACGTCTCCATCAACTATAAAGGTGTGAAGATAAACATCATCGACACCCCGGGACACTCCGACTTCGGAGGAGAGGTGGAGCGTGTGCTCAACATGGCCGACGGTTGCCTACTGCTCGTCGATGCTTTCGAAGGCCCCATGCCGCAGACACGATTCGTGCTGCAAAAGGCGTTGGAAATAGGTCTCAAACCCATCGTCGTGGTCAACAAGGTGGATAAACCCAACTGCAGGCCGGAGGAGGTCTACGAGATGGTTTTCGACCTCATGTTCGCACTCAACGCTTCCGAAGAGCAACTTGATTTCCCCGTGGTATATGGCAGCGCTAAGAACGGATGGATGGGTGAGGACTACGACAATCCGACATCAGACATCACCTATCTCCTCGACAAAATCGTGGAGGTCATCCCCGCACCACAGTTCCTTGAGGGAACGCCTCAGATGCTCATCACGTCACTCGACTATTCCAACTACACCGGCCGCATCGCTGTGGGACGTGTGCACCGAGGAACACTCAAGGAGGGAATGGGCATCACCGTCGCTCATAGGGACGGCTCGTTAGAGAAAACCAAGATCAAAGAGTTGCACACCTTTGAGGGTATGGGACACGTGCGCACCAAGGAGGTGGGGAGCGGAGACATCTGCGCCATCATCGGATTGGAGAAATTCGAGATTGGAGACACCATCTGCGACTTGGAAAATCCCGAGCCGCTGCCGCCCATCTCCATCGACGAACCCACCATGAGCATGCTTTTCACCATCAACGACTCGCCTTTCTTCGGAAAGGAGGGCAAATGGTGCACCTCCCGCCACATCAATGAAAGGCTTCAGAAAGAATTGGAGAAGAACCTCGCCCTCAAGGTGGAGGAATTTGATGGAAACACCGACCGATGGATTGTCAGTGGAAGAGGCGTGCTCCATCTGTCCGTTCTCATCGAAACCATGCGACGCGAAGGCTATGAGTTGCAGGTGGGACAGCCGCAGGTCATTTACAAGGAAATCGACGGCAAAAAGTGTGAACCCATCGAGGAACTCACCATCAACGTACCCGGAGAGTTCGCAAGCAAGATGATTGACATGGTAACCAGGCGAAAAGGAGAGGTGGTGTCCATGGAAACCCAGGGGGATCGCACCAACATCGCTTTCGACATCCCGTCGAGGGGCATCATCGGACTGCGCACCAACGTGCTCACTGCCAGCCAGGGGGAGGCCATCATGGCGCATAGATACAAGGAATACCAACCCTTCAAGGGGGAAATCTCAAGACGTGTCAATGGTTCCATGGTGGCCATGGAAACGGGAACGGCTTTCGCTTATTCCATCGACAAGTTGCAGGACAGGGGGAGCTTCTTCATCGACCCGGGAGAGGAGGTCTATGCAGGACAGGTCGTCGGTGAGCACGTTCACGACAACGACCTTGTCATCAATGTCACCAAGGCCAAGCAACTCACCAACGTCAGAGCCAGCGGCAGTGACGAGAAAGCACGCATCATTCCAAAGGTGGTCATGAGTCTTGAGGAATGCCTCGAATATATCAAGGCCGACGAACTCGTGGAGGTCACCCCGAAAAACATACGCATGAGAAAAATCATCCTTGACCATAACGACAGGAAGAGAAGCCAAAAAGAATAACCCTGGACTCCCAGGGCTTCTAGGATATCTAGGGTTTCTAGGATATCTAGGGCATCTAGGGCATCTAGGATATCTAGTCTCCCTAGAATCTCCTATACCCTCCTATAATGCCTCGATAAAGGTCTTGGTCACCTCAAACGACCCTTCAGCCATCCTGCTCCAAAAGTCGAAATATTGCGAGGCCTTCTCGTCGCTCAGGGGCACGTCGCTGATGACACGGAAAGACACGAAAGGCACGTCGTGGAGATAGCAGGTCTGGGCGATGGCGCAACTCTCCATATCCACGGCCTTGGCATCGGGGAAATGGCTGAGAATCTCCCTCATTTTCTCGCGAGAGTCCACAAACCAGTCGCCACTCACCATCAGACCGCTATGGATGGTGGTGGAGCAATTCAGGGCCAAGGCCTTCTCCACCCATTCCTTGCCGGATTCATAGAGGGCTGGCATTCCTACAAACTGCCCGTATGCCACCTCGCTGCCACAGTAGACGTCGTGGTAGGTGTATTGTGTGCCTACCACCACGTCGGTCACCTTCAGACGGGTGTCGGCACCGCCGGCGCATCCTGTCGACACGACGAGGTCGGGATGGTAACGGTCTATCATTTCCACTGCTCCCACGGCGGCGTTCACCTTGCCAATGCCGCATTTCTGCAGGATTACTTCGTGTGGGCCGATGCGCCCGGTGATGAAATTCTTACTGCCACTCCGCTCTTCCTCGGGGGTGGAAAGGAGGCTTTTCAGTTGGACTAATTCCTTGTCCATTGCTACGATGATTCCTATCTTCATTGTTTTTTATGTTAAGTTATTTAAGTTCCTCAAGTTTGGAGAAAGGGTGGTGAAGAAGGTTTTAAAGAAGTCTGCATTGCATTATTTCCTCTTAAAAGGGGGTAAAAGTGTACATATGTCCCTTTAACTCCCCATTAACTTCCCTTTAACTCCTCTTCAACAAAACTTCCCTTGAACTCCCGAAAAACTGCTTAACGTTATTCCATTCCGTCGAGCAGGATGAAAGCCGCCCAATAGTATGGGTCGGTGTAGGGGCGTTTCATCACGGTGGTGCGGTTGCGCCTGCCACGGGTGCCGATGGCTCGGTGGCTGCTCGTGCGGCGTTCCGTTTCCACTTCCATCGTGCGCAGGTCGGTCTGGGCGCGCCGTAGGGCTTCGTGCTTGTCCATGCCATCCATCAGGTATTTGTAGAAACTGTTCATCAGCAGGCGGGTGGCATGGTCGTCCACTTTCCACAGACTCATCAGGATGGCGTTGGCACCTGCTTTCTTGAAACCGCGTTGAAGGCCGAAGACCCCGTCGCCTGTGATCTTGCCCAAACCGGTCTGGCAGGCGGATAGCACAAGCAGGTCGACACCGCGAAGGTCGAGCATGGAGATTTCCTTCGCCGTCAACACGCCGTCTTCGGTTGCTTGCACGTTGTTGACGCCGGTCAATGTGTGATTGGCGCCTGCCAGTAGCAGACCGGAACGGGTGAGGGCCTTGTCGGCATCGTCCATGTTGCCGTATGTCGAGAGGAACATCAGGCGGTCGTCCATCCCACCGTCGCGCACTTCGCTGTCGGTCCAGTAGAAACCGTGGGTGGCGATGTGGATGATGGTGGGCGCATGGCCGGAAAGATGCTTGAACGACTTCTCCGAGGCATCGCCTTTCATATGCAGGTTTGTGGCAAGTTCATTGTCGCTCACCATATGGTTGATGTCCTCCACTTCCTTGCGTGTCCCAGGCAGGTATTTGGCGCCGCCCTTCAATTTCTTCGTGGACTGGGGGGCGTCGCTTGTCGAGTCATCGTCGTCGAGGTCGCTGTCATAGTTTACGCCGCCGTAGATGGCCATGTCGGAGTACGACACCTTCGTGTGCTCGCGGGCGAGGGCGATTTCACGAGTGGATGAGAGACGGTAGAAAAGCCAGTGGTCCATCAGTAATCCTTGGTCCTCTCCCCAATGGGGTAGCGACTCTATGCCGATGTTGTAGAGTTCGCCGGCGGGGGAGAAATAGACGTTGTGTGCATGCTCCAGATAGGGGGCGAGGGGTTGCCACACCATTTGCGACACCTTGTTGGTGGTGTAGATGTCTTTGGAACGGACGGAGGAGAGTTGGGCACCGCTCATCAGCGGAATGTATGCTGGTTTGTGCATCTCCTTGGTGAGCACGATGGCGGCATATTGGGCGTCTCCCTTGGAATCAGGGAAATACAAGAACTCGACGGCCACGTCTTCGCGATGGAGTTGGCGATGGATGCGTTCCCAGTCTATGCGCAGCGGCTTGGTGTAGTTGCCGTAGGTCTTCGACTGTTTCACCAACTTGCGCTCTTGTCTGGTGATGACTTTTTGCAGCGAGTCGGTGTTGATGGTGCGCTTCGATTTCGGGAGGGAGTATTGGTGGGTGAGAAGGGCTTGGTTGGACTGTAGTTGGTGATAGGCGTCGATGAGGAGGGTGTCGCCGCTTTCCATCAAGAGGTTGGCCATCTCCAATTCGCTGTTGAGCAACAGCCCCTTGGCAAGAAGGGTGGCGTTGTAGGCGCTCGACACCATGCCGTCGGTGGGATTTTGCCATACCAGTTGGGGGAGTGTGCGGGTGAACCATGGCTTCACACGAAGCCAGAAAAGTTCGCGTTCGCTGGAGGTGAGGTCGGCGAAGGTGTTGAGGATGGATTTTGAGTAGAGGGTGGTGGCTTCAAGGGCGTAAAAGGAGGCGGAGTCGGGTTCGTTGGCTGCTGAGAAATAGACGGCCATCTTGCATACGGAATGGGCATAGGAGAGGTGCTGCTCTCCAAGGAGGCGCCGGCGCAACAGAAGGGTTTCACGACCATAAGCCACAGCCTCGGCATGGTGTCCCTGGGCGTGGTGGTAACTGGCCATGTTGCTGGTTGATTCGGCATATTCGGGATGGTCGGTCCCGAGTGTCTCACGGCGGATGGTGAGGGCTTCGCTGCCGTATTCGAGGGCTTTCTCATAGTCACCGAGCATCATGTGGTAGTCGGCCATGTTGCTTAGGGCGGTGGCATAGTCGGGATGATGCTTTCCAAGCAATTTCTCTCGCAACGCCAGCGCCTGGCTTTCCATGCGGATGGCTTCATCGTATTGCCCCTTGAAATAGTGGTATTTCGCAAGGTTGTTGAGCGACTGGGCGTAGTCCAGGCTTTCCGTACCTGTCACCTTTTCCCTGATGCTCAGGGCGAGGGTGCCGAGCCGGAGGGCTTCGTCGTAGTTTCCGATGCGGGAGTAATAGCCGGCGAGGTTGCTTGCCGATTGGGCATAGTCGGCATCGTCGGTGCCGGAGAGTTGCTCGCGCAGTTCCATCGCCTTGCGCCCAAGGCGGATGGCTTCGATGTAATGCCCCAGGTAGGCGTGATAGCGGGCTGTGTTGTTCAGCGACTGTGCATATTCCAGGCTGTTCTTGCCGCATGTCTCTTCGCGAAGGGTGAGAGCGGCGTTGCCAAGGCGGAGTGCCTCCTCGTAGGAACCTGCGTGGGAATAACTTCCGGCAAGGTCGGAAAGGGCTTGGGCATAACCAGCGTTTTGGGTGCCATGCAACTGTTCGGTGGCATCGAGGGCGCGTTTCCCCCATGCTATGGCTTCCTTGGAACGTCCTGCGTGATTCAATTCCTTGGCGAGACGGAGGGCGTCGGCAATGAAGGCATCGTCTTCTGTGCCTGAGGGAACGGCAGACAACCGCTGCTCCAACGTGTCTTGGGGCAGTGACTGTGCGAAGACCGCCTGTCCAAAGGCGTTGGAAAGAAGGAGGATGAGCAGCGGGATGGCGTTTCGCATAGATAGGATGGGGGATTATTTGGATTCCAGACCCATGCGGTCGATCAGGTCGTTGGAGATGTATTTGGCGGGGGCCTTCAGTGTGGTGATCACCCAGGAATGGGTGATTTCGTTCCAGTCCTGCTTGGACACGATTTCCCAACTCTGTTCGAGCAATCCAAGTTCCTTGCCCTTCTTGGCCAGTTCCTTGCGGTGCTTGTAGTCGCTTTTCCATTTGGCGCGGTAGGCATCGGTGACATCGCACGTCTCTTTGATGCTCACTGAGAGTTTGTACTCACCTGTGCCCCAGCAGTCCTTGAAGTTGTCGTGCTCGTCGCGGAACCCGCTGTAGGAACGGGGGACGATGAAGCATTCGCCCGTCACTTGGTAACGGGAAGGCTCGTCGGCATGGCGGACATAGCGAAGGAAGCCTTTATCGTCGAGGTTGTTTTCGCTGACGGGGACGTTGATATGGAATGCGCCCAACTCCTGGTTCTTCTGCAATTGTACGATTTCGTTCATCCAGGAAGAGGAGATGGTGATGTCCATGGAGAGGGTGTAGTCCTTGCGCTCCTCAAAGGAGTATGGGATGGATAGTTGCGTGTTGGGGAGATTGGAATGTGTGGGACTGAGGATGAGGGTGTCGAGCACCAGTTCGAACTTGGAATGGTTGATGATGCGATGGAGTTTGCTACGGTCGATGTGGCATGAGATATAGAACAGGGTGTCCTTGTCGGAGGTGCGAAGGCAGCCGATGCCGTCGAAACGCATCCCTTTAGGGTCCATCGCACCATCGAAGGAGGGTGCGTCGTAGAAGTCGCTCATCTCAGAAACGGAGTTGATGACCGTTTGGAAGACATTCTCTTTCTTCACCGCCTCCTCCCATTCCTTCTTCATACGGGCGTTGCGAGTGACGAGGGCGCCGATGGCGGTCACTCCCATGTCGATGAAGGTGGAAACGTAACCCGAGGCGATGCCTTTCATCGAATTGCTGGTGGCGGAGAGGATGTCGCCAAGATAGCCGCGAGATGTGTCGCGCTCATCGTTCAACTTGCTGATGTCGTTGGCCAACTCGTCACTGGTGTAAACGAACGTCTTGTATTCCACAACTTGTGCTTGGATGGCCTGGCTGGCCATGCAAAACAGCAGGATGATGATCTTTCTGATCCAAAATGAGGTTCTTGGTGTCATGATTTGATTCTTTATGGTTGTGATTCCTTTTTGGTCTCGTGATGCAGGGGACATGCCATGTCAGAGCATGATGTCGCGAACGGATGTGCCATTCTCAAACTTGTCGAGATCCACAAGGTTGGGGATGCCGTCTATGCGCCCTTTTTCTGAGTATTGCCAGATGTTGTGCTTCCCTGGGCCGTGAAGGCGGGGGGCTGACTTGCCATAACGGGCGATGAAGATGTAGTATTTGTTGAATTCAGGTGCAAGCATCTTGTTGTAAAAATCCAAAGGGCAGTAGAGCAGCGGGTATTTGCCATATTCCTTCTTCACCAGCTGCATGAACTCATCAAGGCTCTTTTGCAACTTCGCCCGGCTGCAGCCGCGTACGCCATCCTCCTCCACATCGACCATTGGAAGGAGGTCTTGCTTGTTCTTTGGAACATGGCGCTTGAAATTGGCGAATTGATCTTTTGCCGAGCGGTGAGAGGTGAAGAAATGGTAACTACCCACGGGGATGCCTGCATCGCGGGCGCCTTTCAGGTTGCTCTTGTATTTCTTGTCCAACAATGAGGCTCCCTCGGTGGCCTTGATATATACAAACTTGATCTTGCTGTTGGCTTTCACTTTCTTCCAGTTGATCTTGCCTTGGTATTTGGAGATGTCGATACCGTCATAGTCGGAGGAACTTGCAGCGGAGCGAGTGGAAGGGAAAAGACTTCCAAGGAAGTCGGGATAAAAATGATGGATGGCAAAAAGGATGGCGGCGATGGCTATCATCCATATCGACAGTCGTTTCAACTGCCGTCGTTGCTTCCCCCACCATTTGCCAAGGGAAGAGCCTGACTTCTTGCGGCCTTTCCGCCTTCTCTTCTTTGTATTTGCTTTCATTTTGAAAGGGTTTGCAAGGAGTCGAGTGACGCCTTCAAGGCATTCATGAATCTGGCATAGTCTGAAGAGGAGATGTCCACCTTGGTCTTGCAACGTCTCTCCTGGGGATGATGGTGGATGAAGTTGTCGCGAACCATCTTGTGAGTCACGATGTTGTCAAGGGGGATATGGTGCTCGGTGACGAGGGGCAGCAAGTATTCCACACCACTTTCTATCTGTTCCTTGGTCAAAGGGACTTGGGCGGTGTTGCCTTGGAATTCCACACCGATGCAGAAGTTGTTGCATCGCTCGCGGCCGTTGAGAAGCGACTTGCCTGCATGGAAGGTGATGGCGGTGGGGGGAGCGAGGATGTAGCGTTTGCCGTCGGTGTCGATGACAACGTGTGAACTCACTCCTCTGGGGCGGGTCAACTCATGAAGGGCGGCTTCCGCTGTGGGCAAGGCGGTGTGGTGAAGCACGATGCCTAGCATCTCGTTCAGCGTGTCGGGCAAGATGTTGGGCGTCGGGTGGCTGACCTCGGGATAGTGCTTCTTTTCCTCAGGGGGGAGGCTGGGGCGTTCTTGCTTCGTGCAGGCGACAATGGCGAACACCATCAAGGCTGGCAACCATAATATATTTGCTCTCATCCGTGTTGTCTTGTTTCTTGTCATCTTTTTTTGTTCAATGATATGCAAGTCATAAAATCAGGCAGTTGATGAAGCCCATGACGAAACCCAGGCAGGCTCCCAACCATACGATGGCACGAAGTTCCTTGGACATCACTTCCATGATGATCTTCTCAGCCTCGATCATGTCCATTTCGTTGATGCGGTTCTCCACGATGGTGCTGATGTTTACCGTCTCCAGAATCTTCGGGAGATGCTCGGAAATGACGGTCTTGTAGAATGATATGAGGGAGGCTTTTGCTCGGGAGGTTTGCTCTTCCTTGTCTTTCAACAGGTCGCTCATGGGACGGTCGAGCAGGGCTTGGGTCTCTGTGTCGATGAGTTCGCCCACAATCTTTTTCGAGTTGTTGCGAAGCATGTCGTTGATGTTGCTGGAAAGGGCTTGCTCCACAGGCTCGGCCAAGGCGTTGATGAACTGCTGGGCAGCGTTGCTGCCTTGGCGGCCGAAAAGGCGCTTGATGCCGCGGTGAAGCATGTCGCCGAAGCCTCCACCTTGACCGATGCCCTCGTCGGCAAGCTTGTCGCCGATGCCGCTGCCGAAATGCCGCATCTTCTGCATCACATGGCTCACCGCAACGTGGGCAATCTTGTCGCCTACGCTGCTGCTGGCAAGTTTCTCGTATAACAAGGAGGTGAGGTCGCTGCTTCCCTGGCTGGCGATGGCATCCAACTCCTCTTTTGACATATACTGGCAGAGGAAGTCGCGCAGAGGTTCTGGGTTGTGCTTCTGCTCGACAAAAAAAGTGTCTATCGCTTCTTCTATCTTTTCCAACATTCCAGGCGAGAGAAGGTTTTTCTCCAACACCTCATGGTTCATCAGGTTGGCACTGATGGATGAACCAATGGAAGCGGCGATACGGCCTTTCTCCTTGGGGATGATCCCGGGAGTGAACGGCAACTTGTGGCCGAAAACATATTTGGCATGGTGGGGACGGAACAACATCCTGATGGCGATGTCGTTGGTGATATAACCAATCACGCTACCAACCAGTGGGGCTACTATATATGACAACATTTCCTCAATCTCATTTTTTTGGATTTGCAAAGGTAACGTTTTTTGTTCAAAGATGATGCCCTTTGCTGAAAAAAGAAGATATGTGGGGGGTAAGAACATTACATAAAGAATTCGGCAGAGTAGAAGACCAATCTCTTGGAGGAGGTGTTTGATTTGTGTCTTATTGCCAAAAGGTCGTTGTTTGAACCAGGCGATTGAAACAAAAACTTCGTCACAAGAGTCCAATATGGCTATTGCCTATTGGGCGAGTTGTTGAACATATTTGGTATCCAAACCCATGCTCGATGCTATCTCCTCAATAGTTTTGCCAGATTGTAATAGCATCTTGACACTCATACGGAGCATCTCGTCTTTTTGAGCTAATTGTGCCTTCTGCTCTGTAAGCTGTGCCTTCTGCTCTGTAAGCTGTGCCTTCTGCTCTGTAAGCTGTGCCTTCTGCTCTGTAAGCTGTGCCTTCTGCTCTGTAAGCTGTGCCTTCTGCTCTGTAAGCTGTG
>JAFWSS010000119.1 GCA_017524385.1 Prevotella sp. | reverse complement strand
TCCATGGAGGTTTCGTAGGATTCGATCGTGGTGGTCTTGGTGTATGTCCACTTTTCCTCAACGATCTGTGCGTCGGAGTAGATCATGTTGATCAGGCGGGCGTCGGCCAGGTATTTGATGTAGTTCATCACCGTGGCACGGCTCGTGTCGATGTCGATGGCCAGTTGGCTCACGTTGGGCGCCTTGGGCCCATCTACGGCCATCTCGTAGAACAACCGCTTGATGCGGGTGAGGTATTTCAACTCTATCTGCTTGATGAGAAGGATGTCTACCTCGGTCATCATGTTCATCGTCTTGAGAAGGTTCTCCGAATAGTTGCGACGCTCTTGGAAAAACGGATAGAAACCATGGTGCAGGTAGTCCTGGAAGTATTCCTGGGGGCGTGCCTTCGGGAGAATCGACTTGATGATGTGCTCATGGTCGGAGAGAATCTCCTCAAGAGTGTAAGGGCGGAAGTTGTTGCCCGTCTGAAGGTTGAGAAACTCGCGGAAAGAGAAGCCACGGAGATTGTAACTCTTGACGATGCCGTTGAGTTCGGGGTTCTCCTCCTTCAGACGCATCACACTCGAACCCGTGAACACGATGTGCAGGTCGGGGTAGTTGTCGTAGCACTTGCGAAGGTCCTCGCTCCAGTTGGGTTGCTTGAATACCTGGTCTACAAGAAGCACCTTGCCGCCTTTGCGGTAGAACTCACCGGCAAACTCCTCTATGCCATGCTCCTGGAAATAGAAGTTGTTCATATTCACATAAAGGCATTGCTTGTCACGCGTGTTGTAGTGCTCTTTGGCATATTGAAGCAGGAATGTCGTCTTGCCCACGCCACGGGTGCCCTTGATGCCGATGAGACGGTCGTTCCAGTCTATCTCGTCCATAAGGCCGCGACGGACAGGGGCGGTGGTGTGCTCCACAAGGTAGGTGTGAGTGCGGAAAAAGGCTTCCATTCTGATTTGTTTCTGACTTCTCTTGATGCTGTGATGCTCCCTGTTGGCTTTTTGGAACAACAATCCAAGATATCCCTATTGCTAAGTTTTGGCAAAGGTAGCATTTTTTTGTCAAATTGCAAAGTATAGATTGCAAAATATGCATGTTTTTTGCGTTTTTTATGGGTTGTGGGTGCAATCTATGCAACACCTGCTTTCCCTATCGCCATGTTTCTGCCTGTCCATGAAAAAGAAACTACCAAATGACCACGTTTTTTCAACATGGCTGATAGAAAATGGGGGCTTGTGCTACTCTATATGCTTAAACCAACATTCTTGACTGATGAAAAAGTTATTACTTCTTTTCGTTACACTATTGAGTGCCAATCATATTTCGGCACAGTCGTCGGCAAATGGATATATGGTAGATGCCGTATGGTCTCAAGGTGATCCATACAATATTTTCTGCCCGTTGCTGGCGAATGGAAACAAAGCGTTGACAGGATGCGGTGCTACGGCCATGGCGCAGATTTTCTATTATTACCAGTTTCCGTTGAAAGGAACAGGACATGTGAAATATGGAAACGTCGACGTTGACTTGGACACATGCGCCATCGACTGGCAGCACATCCAACCAAGATATGGTGCACAGGCTTCGGAAACAGAGAAAAAGGCCGTGGCCAATCTGATGCGCGTGGTGGGGGCCGCGATGAAAATGCATTATATGACTAACGGCAGTTCTCCTTACAATTATCCCAGCATGATGTGGGGACTGCAGCACTATCTTCACCTCTCGCCCCAGTCCAGGTATCTTCGACGTTGCTACTATTCCACTGCTGAATGGACGGAAATGCTATGCAAGGAATTGGATGAAGGGCACCCGGTATTCTACAGGGGAGACCATAGCGAACCCGACAAGAGGTTGGCCGGGCATATGTTTGTCATCGATGGCCATGACGGGACATCGCTATTTCACGCCAATTACGGACATGGGGAAAACTACCAGATACGTTGGGTGGACCTCAATCTGCTCAACCAAGGCAACGGCACAAACCCGGGCGTGGGGGGTGTATGCTATCATCATAGGCAGGCCATGGTCACCGATTGCGTTCCCTTGCAGGGGCTTTCCGATTCCGACTACGACCACATCGCTCTGGTGGTGGACACCACCTTGCTCGTGGGCGACGACCCTTATGCCAGCACTGTCGTTGCGAGAAACAGCGTATATGTGAACAGTGTTGTCAAGTTGGTAAGTTTCTTTGGGGCTTCAATAGATTGTTCTGTTGGGTTCTATCGTGACGGCGTGTTGCAAGCTGTCTCGCCAACTGTATTACGCAACCAATCTTTCCCTGATGGTGGCAAGATGAGGTATTTCAGGGGATTTTTCACCCTGCCGTCGACATTGGGAAATGGTGAATATGAGATGAGTATCGTTTCGAGAGAAAATGAAAGCGCACCATGGGTAAGAGGATGGGACAATGCACCCAACCGTGTGCCCGTGACCGTGGAAAACGGGACTTTCACCTTCCACGTCCTGCCGTCACACAAACTCGACACCCACCTCTACCTGCTCGACGGCATCAAGGAAGTGACAGGCCAAAATGGAGGGAAGACTTTTGAATTCACCATCTGCAACCCTTCAGAAAACAACTTTGAAGACTCCTTGCAGATTTGCATCAGCAATAAAGGCAAAACCTACCTTTCTCACCAACTTACGTCCATCTATGATGGCCAGCAGATGACCTATCGCTATTTCATCCCTGACACCAAGGCCGATTTCTCTGAAGGCTACGAGATAAGTGCCTTTTATAGGGAATTGAACGGCAAGCGTTGGCTGCCTCTCACCGACTATGCCACTGCTGTACGGCAGCAAGATGTCGCACCCGTGAAAGGACTCACCATCAGCACCTTGGGAGGTGTTTGCGTGAGGCGTTGGAGCACGACTCCTGATGAGCAAGAATACGCCAACATCTTGAGAAGTTTGTCAAAAGGTGTCTATGTCATACAAGATGCCAACGGGTCACGCAAATTTGTCAAATCCAGATAAATGTTGAGGGGCGATGCATGTGCGTCGCCTCTCAAGGTTCTTGGTGCATTTTCTCCTCACGCGTCCAGCAAATGATGGATGCGTGAGGAGTATGGGTTGAAATATTTCACGCTCCTTTCTCCTTTTTTTGTTTTTTTTTCGTATCTTTACACCATCATTCAGGACATCCATGAATAGGGTGGTATCTTAGTACTTGTGAAATGTGCTGATTATCAAGTTGCTATGCGTGCAAAGCCCTGACAGGCAACTTGAGAGTGATGCTTCCCGAAAGATGATGAAAGATGATGGTGACGCATGTATACAATCCAGAGCACGACCTTGCCATGGCATACGGAGGCGAGGGTTTCACTCCTCCTGCTGCAGGAAGGGGAATGCGGGCGGGATTGGGCTTCTTGCCCGCCTTCTGGGCAAATGAAGGCGACTCCATATTGGTGGATGACGTCACAGCGATGGAAAGGGCGGCCGCACCATTCGGGGATTTCCTCCCCAAAGTGGCGTTCGTTTCCTGGAGTCAACTTCCTGATGTCGTCAAAAGATATGAACACTTTGAAATCAGACCGTGGGGATGGGACATGGCCTTGCGCCACCAACTGCTGCGTGCTGGTGTCCCTGCCGGCTGCTTGCCCAAGGCTGAGGAAGTGGAAAGGGTGAGGATGCTCTCACACAGAAGAACCACCATCCCGTTGTTACAACGCTTGGTGGACACGTTGCCCGATACGCTGGGAGAGCGCCGAGAAGCCAAGAGCGTGGATGAGGTGCGGCAATGGCTTTCGCAAGAGAGAGCCGTCGTGTGCAAGGCTCCCTGGAGTTGTAGTGGAAGAGGGGTGCGCTTCGTCGAGAAAGAACTTGATGGCAACCTCGAGGGATTCCTGCGCAATGTGCTGGCACATCAGGGCTGCGTCATCGTCGAGCATCGATACCAGAGGTTGATGGATTTCGCTATGGAGTTCATGGCCGAGAATGGGGGGGTGCAATACGAAGGCCTCTCGCTCTTCGATACGCGCAATGGGGCGTATTCGGGCAACGTGCTGGCTGCGGAGGAAGAGAAATGGGGACTTTTGGGAAAGGAAATTCCGTTGGAAGTCGTGCGGCCACTCGTTCACGCATTGGAAGCACTACTTGCAGAGACGTTCGCCGGTTACAAAGGACCGCTGGGGGTGGATATGATGGTGGTGGAGGAGAAAGGCCACCGTAAAGTCCATCCCTGTGTCGAAGTCAACCTGCGATGCACGATGGGATGGGCGGCTATCGCCTTGGCACAACGCACCAGGGGAAGGTATGACACCATGCGCGTGACGTGCCAGAAAGGACAATACCACTTATGCTTGGAATAATACAACAACCATACTAAAAACCACAAATCATGAAACAACTACTTGAAATCATTGCTTTACTGATGTTGCCTCTCGCCTTGCAGGCACAAGGCGACTACCGCTCACAGGCATGGGCGCCTGACAACGGCGACGGTACGTACACCAACCCGGTCATCAATGCCGACTACAGCGACCCCGACGTATGTGTCGTGGGAGACGACTATTACCTCACAGCCAGTTCCTTCCAGTGCATTCCGGGACTTCCCATTCTCCACTCACGCGACTTGGTCAATTGGGAAATCATTGGCTATGCCGTCAAGGAACTCAAACCCCGTGACGTCTTCGACAAACCCAGCCATGGCAATGGCATATGGGCGCCAAGCATCCGCTACCATGATGGAGAATTCTATATCTTTTGGGGAGACCCCGACTATGGCGCTTTCATGGTGAAGGCCAAGGACCCGGCGGGGGAATGGAGCGAACCGCTCTGTGTCATACCGGGAAAAGGCATCATCGACACTTGCCCGCTATGGGATGATGACGGCCGATGCTATCTCGTGAACGGATGGGCCAACAGTCGGGCGCGCTTCGCTTCCGTGCTCACCGTGAGGGAATTGTCGGCAGATGGCACACGCGCCATCTCGCAACCCGTCATCGTCTTCGATGGTAACGGAACAGAAAACCGTACCTGCGAGGGACCTAAGTTCTACAAACGAGAAGGGTGGTACTGGATCATGTGCCCGGCAGGAGGAGTGCCCACTGGCTTCCAACTTGCCATGAGGGCAAAGTCGCCCTATGGACCCTACGAGCACAAAGTGGTGCTGGCACAGGGAAAGACCAATGTGAACGGGCCACACCAAGGGGGATGGGTGCATACGGCCATGGGAGAGGACTGGTTCATGCATTTCCAGGACAAGGAATGTTATGGGAGAGTGGTTCACCTGCAGCCTGTCACATGGAAGGATAACTGGCCCGTCATGGGGGTGGACAAGGACGGTGACTACTGTGGAGAACCTGTCATCACCTATCGAAAACCAAAGACACGTGCACCTTGGAAGATGGTCAATCCCGTGGAGAGCGACGATTTCAGCACACCTGCAATGGGCTTGCAATGGCAGTGGCAAGCCAACTACGACCAGACTTTCGGCATGCCTACCACCTTCGGAACTTTCCGCATCTTCAATTTCAAGCATGACAAGGAGGCTGTCAACATGTGGGACGTCCCCAACATGCTCTTGCAGAAAACACCGGCTGACCAATTCACCGCCACAGCGAAGATTCGCGTCACATGCAAGGCTGAGAACCAGGCGGGGGGCATCATCATGCAAGGACTCGACTATTCCGCCCTCATGGCAAAGAGGGTGGGCAAGGGGTTCGTCTTGCAAAGGGTGACTTGCCTGTCGGCCGACAAGGGCAAACCTGAGACCATCGTCGACATCGACAACTTCAAACCCACTGAGGAAGACAAAATCGACTACAAACCAGCCATCCATCTTGACATCTATCTCAGGATGAAGGTGGACAATGGCATTTGCAAGTTCTCATACAGCCTTGATGGGAAAAAGTTCAAGGAGGCTGGAGAGGATTTCAAAATGAGAGAAGGAAAGTGGATTGGGGCCAAAATGGGATTCGTCAGCGTGGAACCTGCAGGAAACACCGACAGGGGATGGGTGGAAGCCGACTGGTTCAGGGTGACCAAGTGAGCATTTCTGCATCTAACGGTGATGGATACAAATTAATGAAGGCCAAGGATTCTTCCTTGGCCTTCAAATTTTCTTATATGCAATACGAATGAAGCATCATTTATAAATAATGCCTGTCGGGGACATATGCGTAAACAATTACTATGCCAGCTATCACTGCCAAGGCGGCCAATACCAAAAGCCACCAAACAATCTTGCCCAAAATCTTGCGGCGACGAATGGATGACAAACCATGCTTCTTGAAACGGTCGGAATCATCCATGTGCTTCTTCCTTTTCTTGCCATGGTGACTACTGTGGTGGTGATGGTGGCTGTGAGAGGAGGATTCGCTGTGTGAAGAAGAGCTGCTGGAACCGCTCTTATAGTCGTCTGATGTGCTCATTACTTTCTGTTGGTTTGATTTCCATACATATCATTCCCATGCGTTGCTCAATCTAAAGTGACCGCTATTTCTTCGAATGAATGACGTGTAAATTGGAGTTTTTGCAAATTTTTTGCAAAAGTACAAATCTTCCACATATTATTAAGTTTTAGAGTGGTAATTTTTGTTAAAACTACATACTGAAATGATTTTACCGTAGAAATCAGTGGGTTTTACGAAGAATAAGAGGGGTGACTGCTCCTATCAAAACCATTACCTTGATTACTCCAATCAAACAGGTTGCTCTGATTGCTCCAATCATACCAATTACTTCGGTTACTCTGAAAAAAACAAGGGCGGTGGGAGCCTCAATGCTCTCATCGCCCTTGTCGGATATTTCCTTGATTCAACTTTCGAAAGGTTCGAAAAAGAAGAAATGTGAAGTGTGAAGGAAAGGTGAGTCTCGGCTGAGCAACTTGACTCTAACGATTGTCAGCGGAGTTTCAGCTGAGTTGGTTGACTCTAACGATTGTCAGCAGAGTTTCAGCTGAGCTGGTTGACTTTGCCCTACACTAGCAAGGTATTGTCCCTTTAACTCCCCTTTAACTCCTTTTTAACTCCTTTTTAACTCCTCTTTAACTCCCCTTTAACTCCTCTTTAACTCCCTTTTAACTTCCCTTTAACTCCCTTTTAACTCGGTTACATGCCACAAGCGATGGTCAGACCTGCCATGACGATGCTCACCATGGACATCAGTTTGATGAGGATGTTGAGGCTGGGGCCAGAGGTGTCCTTGAACGGGTCGCCTACGGTGTCGCCCACGATGGTGGCTTTGTGACAGGCGGAACCCTTGCCACCGAAGTTGCCCTCTTCTACCATCTTCTTGGCGTTGTCCCATGCACCACCGGCGTTGGCCATGAATACGGCGAGTGTGAAACCAGCGGTCAATCCACCTACCAGAAGGCCCATCACACCGGCTACGCCGAGGAGGATGCCCACGACGATGGGGATGGCGATGGCAAGCAATGACGGGAAAATCATCTCTTGTTGGGCACTGCGGGTGGAAATCTCCACGCAGCGTCTGTAGTCGGGAGTGCCTTTCCCTTCAAGGATGCCCTTGATCTCACGGAACTGGCGACGTACCTCTTCCACCATCGACTGGGCTGCACGACCCACGGCGCCCATGGTGAGACCGCAGAACAGGAAGGCGGCCATGCCACCGATGAAAGCACCTACCAAAACCTTCGGGTTCATCAGGTTCACTTGGAAATAATCCATGAATTGTGCTATGTCGGCTGTGGAGGGATTGATGGCTCCATACGTCTCGGAGACAAATTCCCCGGCTTCGTTCAATGTGCGCTCCATCGCAATCTTCACCTCTTCAACATAGGAAGCCAGAAGAGCCAAGGCGGTGAGGGCTGCAGAACCGATGGCGAAACCCTTGCCGGTGGCGGCGGTGGTGTTGCCAAGGGCGTCGAGGGCGTCGGTGCGCTTGCGTACCTCTGGTTCCAATTCACTCATCTCGGCATTGCCGCCGGCGTTGTCGGCGATGGGACCATAGGCGTCGGTGGCAAGTGTGATGCCCAAGGTGGAGAGCATGCCCACGGCGGCGATGCCGATGCCGTAAAGGCCATGCGACATGCTGATGGCGTCCATTTTCAGACTGAAACCATTGGCGCAGAGATAACTCAGGATGATGGCTACGGAGATGGTCACCACGGGAATCATCGTCGAGATCATGCCGGTGCCGATGCCTTTGATGATCACCGTTGCAGAACCGGTCTGTGAGGACTCGGCGATGCGCTGCGTCGGCTTGTAACTATGAGAGGTATAGTATTCTGTGCCTTGACCGATGATGACACCTGCCACCAGGCCGGTGACTACGGAGAAGGAGACGCCAAGCCAGTTTTCAATATTTAATAGATAAAGGATGGCGAATGAGGCAATGGCGATGAGGATGGCGGAGGCATTAGTGCCGACACCAAGCGAGTGGAGCAGGTCCTTCATCGTGGCACCTTCTTTCGTGCGGACCATGAAGATGCCGATGAGTGAGAGGAAGATGCCCACGGCTGCGATGATCATCGGGGCAATCACTGCTTTCATCTGCATTTCGGGCACTGCAGCGAAGGCTGTCGCACCAAGGGCGGCGGTGGAGAGGATGCTGCCGCAATAGCTCTCGTAAAGGTCGGCACCCATGCCGGCGACGTCGCCCACGTTGTCGCACACGTTGTCGGCGATGGTGGCAGGGTTGCGCGGGTCGTCTTCAGGGATGTTGGCCTCTACCTTGCCCACCAAGTCGGCTCCTACGTCGGCTGCCTTCGTGTAGATGCCACCGCCCACACGAGCAAACAACGCCTGCGTGGACGCACCCATGCCGAAGGTAAGCATCGTAGTGGTGATGATGATCAACTTGTTGGTGGTGTCCTCCAGCACGGCGTTGAGGATCAGATACCAAAGGGCGATGTCGAGAAGGCCGAGGCCTACCACCACCAAACCCATCACGGCACCACTACGGAATGCAACGCGCAAACCACGGTCCATGCTCTTGCGAGCAGCATTGGCGGTGCGGGCTGAGGCGTAGGTCGCAGTCTTCATACCGAAGAATCCGGCTAGGCCGCTGAAGAAACCACCCGTAAGGAAAGCGAAAGGAACCCATTCATTCTGAACATGGAGCACATAGGCCATGAAAGCGAAAATGATGGCCAAGACAATGAAGACAATCAGGACAACACGGTACTGTTGCTTCAGATAAGCCATGGCGCCACGACGAACATACTCGGCAATTTCTGCCATACGAGGTGTGCCCTCTTCTTCTTGCATCATTTGCTTGAAGAAAAACCAGGCCATGCCCAATGCGCACACCGAGGCAATGGGAACAAGCCAAAAAACTACAGGAATACTCATACTAACTTTATATAAAATAATCAATTGTCGCTTTCACACGCAAAATTAATTTAAATTGGAAAAAAAGCGGCATTTCACGTAATAATTTATGTTAATAAATGTCATTTTCCACCTTTTTAACCCCCTTCCAACCACAAATACCATATTCGTGGTAGTCGATATGACCCCATTGTGCTATTTCCCACACCATTTTTCCGCCGTACCTTTGCCAACGAAATACAACATGACCCAAAAGGAAGATTATTCAACAACAAAAAACATAGCATTATGAGTAAGAAAAACTATCGATTCGAGACCCTCCAACTTCATGTGGGACAAGAACAGGCCGACCCGGCTACCGACGCACGAGCCGTGCCCATCTACCAAACTACATCCTACGTCTTCCGCAACTCTCAACACGCAGCCGACAGATTCGGACTGCGTGACAGCGGAAACATCTACGGAAGACTCACCAACTCCACGCAAGGTGTGTTCGAAGACCGGGTCGCTGCACTCGAAGGGGGCGTCGCAGGACTCGCCGTGGCTTCGGGTGCTGCTGCCATCACCTATTCTCTACAAAACATACTACTCCCGGGAGACCATCTCGTGGCCGCTGACAACCTCTATGGAGGTTCCTTCAACCTCATCACACACACACTGGCAAGCCAAGGGGTGAAAAACACCATCGTCAACGTGTCGGACTTCAAGGCCGTTGAGGAGGCCATACTGCCGGAGACCAAGGCCATCTATGCTGAGACATTCGGAAACCCCAACTCCGACGTGACTGACATCGACAAATTGGCGGAAATCGCACATAGGCACAACATACCACTCATCATCGATAACACCTTCGGGACACCATACCTCATCCGACCCATTGAGCACGGGGCTGACATCGTCGTGCACTCTGCAACCAAGTTCATAGGTGGACATGGCAGTTCTCTCGGAGGAGTCATCGTAGATTCTGGGAAGTTCGACTGGAAGGCCAATGCCGACAAGTTCCCCACATTGGCTAAGCCAGACCCCAGCTACCATGGTGCCATCTTCGCCGACGTGGCAGGACCAGCGGCATTCGTCACACGCATACGTGCCGTCATTCTGAGAGACACAGGAGCCGCCATCAGCCCATTCAACGCATGGATTCTGCTCCAGGGACTGGAGACCTTAAGCCTCAGGGTGGAGCGTCATGTCGAAAACACACTCAAGGTGGTGGATTTCCTCGCAAAGCATCCTAAGGTGGCAAAGGTGAACCATCCCGCACTGCCCTCGCATCCCGACCACGAACTCTACAAGAAACTCTATCCAAACGGGGCTGGATCCATCTTCACCTTTGAGGTCAAGGGAGGGGAGAAGGAGGCATGGGCCTTCATCGACAACCTGAGAATCTTCTCGCTTCTGGCCAACGTGGCTGACGTGAAGTCGCTCGTCATACACCCTGCCACAACCACGCACTCTCAGATGTCGCCTGAGGAGTTGGAGCAACAGCACATCTATCCCTCTACCATCAGGCTCAGCATTGGCATAGAGAACATCGACGACATCATCGAGGCTCTTGACGACGCCTTCAAGGCTGTCTGATATAACATCACTCAACTTTAGGTAGTAAGAAAATGGGACGTGAAAAAGGGTTTAAAATAGTATGGCAACGATACCAATATCAGGAGAAGTGAACATATGTCCCTTTAACTTCCCTTTAACTTCCCTTTAACTCCAGAAACAATTAACAAAAAAACAGAGAACCATGGCAAAAATAGCAAATGTATTGACACAACTCATAGGTGGAACACCATTGTTGGAACTCAACAAATTCTCGGCTGAAAAAGGACTTGAAAAGCCTGTGGTGGCCAAAGTGGAATATTTCAACCCGGGCGGGAGCGTCAAAGACAGAATAGCACTCGCAATGATTGAGGATGCTGAGAAGAAAGGACTGCTCAAACCCGGTGGGACCATCATCGAACCTACCAGCGGAAACACTGGAGTGGGACTGGCGCTCGTCTCGGCTGTCAAGGGCTACAAACTCATACTCACCATGCCAGAAACCATGAGCGTGGAAAGGAGAAACCTCGTCAAGGCATACGGTGCGGAGGTCAAGCTCACCAGCGGAAAGGATGGAATGCCCGGGGCCATCAAGGCTGCACAGGAACTGAGGGATGCCATTCCGGGAAGCATCATACTCCAGCAATTCGAGAACGCTTCGAATCCTGAAAAACACTATCTCACAACAGGACGTGAAATCTGGGATGACACTGACGGGAAAGTGGATATCTTCGTGGCTGGAGTGGGAACAGGTGGCACCATCTCCGGTGTGGGAAAATTGCTCAAAGAGCGAAACCCGGAGGTGAAGGTCATCGCGGTGGAACCCCTTTCATCACCGGTGCTCAACGGAGGGAAGAGCGGACCACACAAGATTCAGGGCATTGGAGCGGGATTCGTGCCTGCTACTTATGATGCCGACATCATCGACGAGGTGGTGGATGTCGAGAACGACGATGCCATTCGCACGGGACGCTTGCTGGCAAGGACAGAGGGACTGCTCGTCGGCATCTCTTCGGGAGCTGCTGCTTTCGCCGCCGCACAAGTAGCGGCCAGGCCGGAAAACAAAGGCAAGAACATTGTCGTGCTCCTACCCGACACGGGTGAACGATATCTCTCCACTGTACTCTACGCTTTCGACGAATATCCTTTGTAGATTGAAAATTGAAAATTGAAGATTGAAAATTGCATTTTTGGAGCAGCGAGAGCAGGGTGCAAGCTTGCCTGCACCCTGCCGAGTTGCGACAAATTTGTTATTTCTTGATTTGATGTTGAACGAACCCCGAAGGACCCGAAGGGGTGGCAGAATGACAACTTCATACACGTCGTATTGTTGCTCTGCCACCCCTTTGGGGTTGTTGGTTTTATATCATCGTCAAGCAGGGGTTACGCTTCGCTCCACCACCTGCCTGTGGTCGTCCCAGCCCTTCGGGCTTCACTTCTCAACCAGTTGCCATACAAGATAAATCCTAATTTTGCAAGGCTTTTTACTTCCGAAACTTAAGTTATTATCAATCTTTTGCCCTTTATGTGCGCATCTCAATTTTCAATTTTCAATTTTCAATCTTCAATCTTTTTTCACATCGTGCGCAGCGCTTTCATGATGCCATGCTCCAAGGCCTTCTCATAACTGCGGCAATGCACCGTCTCGCTGATGGCCCCGTCTTTCAGACGTATGATCTTGGCAAAATACTTGCCCACCTTGCCGAAAAGGTAGTCGCGATCCACCAACACGTCGAAACGTTTCTTCTCCCGAAGCCATTGTTGGGCCAAAGGCAGCGTCGGAGCGGCATACACCTTGTGACGTACGCTCTTGTCATAGGTGGGGCTGTTCCAACAGGCTGCTTCCTCCTGGCTCACGGTGCGCAGAATGCCGTCGGCGTCGTAATAACTGGTGGTGGGTTCGTTGAAGCGGTGCTTGCGAAGCAACCGTGCTGTCTCGATGGAGGTGGTCTTCATTTCCATGGCATCATTCTTTTGGGGGTTGTTCTGGTTCTTGGGAAGAGGACTCTGGTCGGGGGCTTGAAATACTTGTGGTTGAGGATGGCGAGGGCCGTTGCTCCGTGCCTTCGGGAGAGGACTTCGGTTGGGGTGTGAGGGTGGAGAGGAAGTGCTCCAAGTCGGACTTGAGTCTGGCATAGGGCTTCGACTTCACGTAACCAGTGTTCTTCTTCAGCATCGCGGCGACATTCTCGACACTGTGTTGGTAACACGACAATTCGTTCCGCATCTGTGTGTTGTGCACTGCCTTGTTGTGGATTTCCATCTCGCGCTCACGGCGCAACTTGTCGCACACCTTCCCCAGCATGGGCGACACCACGTTGTCGTATAGGTGATGCCCCTGGATGTAGAGATATGTGCTGTCGGGTGAGACACCAAGTTCTTTCAACTCCTCTTTCAAGGCTAGGTAAGACTCTTTCGCATCAGGATTCTCCTTCTGAAGTTGGATGACTTTCCTGCCTACCTTGTGACGGACATTGGCAATGCCCTCTGCGGCTTTCGCCAACGTGAAATGACCTGTCTCTATGACCCTGTTGAAATCGGTGATGGAGAAATCGGTGTATTTCGGGGATCGGTAGTACCAGATGCTCCATACGAAGAGCGGGAAGATGGCTTGGGAGTATTGGCGCAGGTATTCCTCGAAATTGAAGATCATGTGGTCGTTGAGGGTCGCCATCACACATACGTTGTGAAGCGACGGGGCATAACACTGATAGTTTTCAATGGCATAGACATAGGTGTGGAAGACGTAGGGATTGTGGATGATTTTCTCCGAGGTTTTCGTCACTCCTTGAACCAGAAAATCATAGTCGGCATCCACGCAGGCTATCATGTCTTCACCGATGTTGTCGCCGATGAGATTCATCAGCACTTGCTTCTTGCCTTTCGACAGGTTCACTTTCGAGGGAAGCATCACCTCGAAATAAAGTGTATCATCCTCATACTCGCTGAGTACGGTGCGCCAGAAGTAGATGTCGTCGTAGCTCTCCACGTAAGCCACGATGCGGCGGCGCGCTGTCTTGGGCTTCAATTTGTTGGCAGCGCTGAAATAGTCGGAGTTGAGGTTGTCTGTTAGGCGTCTGGGCATTTTCCTAAGAGTTCGTGGGAACGGCTTCAAGGGGTCAGAAACTGTCGGTGATGTCGGACACTTCGGTCACGTTGTTCACCCAACCGTTCATCACGACGGCTGGGGAGTGGGTGGTGAGGATGATCTGGACATTCGGGTTCAGTTCTAGCACCATGTCGATGAGCCGCTTCTGCCACTCGATGTGGAGGCTCACTTCCGGCTCGTCCATGAAGAGCACGAAGGGTTGGTTGTCTTGAATCAGCACGGTGAGGAGGATGGCAAGCATCTGCTTCTCGCCGCTGGACAGTTGGTAGGGGACGAGCGTCTCGCCTATTTGTGAGAAGAATATTTCATTGGCGCTGCGGACGATTTTCTTTCCCGTGTCGGAGAAGAGGTCGTCAAGCAGGTCTTGGAAACGCTTCTTGGGTGCAGAGATTTCTTGAGCCTTTAGTGCCGCATCGGGAGCTCCGCTTTGAAGCACCTCTATGATGCGGTTGCCGATGTTCACCTGGTAGTCAAGGTATTTCCTTTGCAATTGGAAGAGTTGCCAGTCGAGTTCCGTGGCAAGGCTCATATCCATTTTTGCAAGGGTGTCGAGGTTCATCAATGGGCGGTCGAAAGACCTGATGACACCAAACCTGATCCATTTCGCTTCAGAGGGATACACTTTCAAGTGCACGCCCTTGAGCATGTGGCTGGGGAATTCTCCACCAGCGGCAAGACCCTTGACCACCTTGTTGATGATGGTGCTCTTTCCTTGGCCGTTGGTTCCGCTGAGGATGTTGACATGCTGGTCGAGGTCCCATTTGATGTGGCGTCTCCCACTCCATAGCGAGTCTATTTCTATCTGCTCGATGTAGTCGGCGTATTTCTGCATGGCGTAATGTTTTTCTGTGTGTTGCAAAAATAAGAAAAAAATAGCATATCAACATCATTTTTCATCAACAAATGCAAGGAAAAAGTTTTTTTTGGCGAAAAGAGGTGAAAAAAGTGGGGAAATGGCCCATGCCATTTCCCCACAATCTCATTGTAACGTGCGTGTGGATTACTTCACGATATACTTCTTTCCGTTTTGGATGTAGATGCTGCCCTTCTGCGGCGTGGTAACCTTCCGACCCATGAGGTCGTAGATGTCGCCGTTGGTCACATCCATCCGCACGGTGGTGATGCCGGAGAGTTCCTCGGCATGCTTCACGATTTCAGAGTCGATGCCGTCGTAGCCGATGTAGCTGATGACAGCTGGCACGCTCTCGTCGTCGAGGGTGAGGCCGAAGGTGGTGTTCCAGTTGTCAGTGCCCACGAGGTAGGTCTTGCCGCTCTCGAACGAGGCTCCGAGACCCGTGTCGGCGATGGTCCACACGAGGGTGACGGTGCCGTCCTCGTCCTTCACTGAGATGTTGGGTGCTACCTGGCTGCCGTTGTTCGTGTTGTTCAGCCACCAGAGGTAGGACTTCGTATCGGCGATGGAGAGACCCTTGCCTTGGATGACGAAGTACTTGGCGTCGTTCACATAAAGCACCTTGTCGGTCTTGTAAAGCAATGCCACGTTGTTGTCGCCTGTCTGGCTGACGGTGATGGTGTTGGCTGCTTCGTCAACGACCACCTTGTCGGGAGAGATGCGGCCCGGGTCGCCGGCAACCCATAAGGTGGCGTCCCATGCATACTCTGCCTCTTCTGTTGGCTGTTGGATGTCGTTGGTGAAGCCGATGTAGGAGATGACGGCTGGTGACGACGGGTCGGCCAAGGTCATGCCGAAGGTGGTGCTCCAACCACCATCATCCTTGAACTCGGTGGTTTCCTTGCCAATCTGTCCTCCGATGGGAATGAGGTTGATGTCCCAGGCGAAGACGGTCTCGCCTTCATGCTCGAAGATGGCTGTGGGCTTGTACTGCCCTCCGTCGTTCGTGTTGTTCATCCACCAGAGGTAGCTGTCGTTGTCATTGGTCGACAATCCTGTGGCGGAGATGACAAAGTAGCGGAAGTCGTAGGGCAGGGTGTAGACGTTCTCTGAGCGGAAGAGCAAGTTCACGTTGTTCTGGCCTGTCTGGCTGACGGTGATGGTGTTTTCAATGTCGTCAACGACCACTTGGTCAGGACTGATGCGGCCGGGGTCGCCGGCAATCCATTCACTGGCTTCGAAAGAATAGTAATTCGTGTTGCTAAACCAGCGTGGGTCGCCTAAGTAGAACAGGTCTTGCTTGCAGTAGGCAAGGGTGAAGTCGCCATTGGCATAGTCGCCGGCGAAGGCCACCACGCCTTCCACGTTCTCGGCGACGGGTTCGTCTTCATCTCCGGTTTCCTCTTTGGAGCTGACGTCGGTGAATGCACCGTCAACGATGCGCTGGAAGGAGTTGGCTTCAATTTCCCAAACAGGGTTGCTGCCACCTTGCCCGGCGTTGAGACCCTTGACGAATTGGCCTTCCTTGCCACAGTCGATGATGAGGCAGCTGGACACTTCGTACTTGAGCCACTTTTGGTTGGCCTGGCGATGGGTCATCACATTCTTGCCGTAGGCAATGTTGTAGAAGGTGCTGGCTCCCAATGAGAAGGTCTGCACCATGTCTTCGCTGACTTCGGTGGCCTTTTGGCCGCTCTGAGAGCTGTAGAGTTGACCCGTATGTTGCGGGTTGGCGTAGATGGTGGAGTTGATCACGCGGAAGTCACGAACAACGCCGCCGCCGTTGAAGTCGAATGTTGTCTTGCTGCCACCGGCAATTTCGATGATGCAGTTGTCCACTTCCAGGTTGGGGATGAATGCACGCACCTTGTTGCCGTAGATGAGCTGTTGGGTGAGGCCTTTCACTTTCAGGTTGGTGAAGTTGATGTCGCCGATGGTGTAGAAGTTGTTGGCGGCATCGAGGGAGCTTTCATAAGGAGTGAGGCTGATGGCTGTCATCGGGCCGGTGAGGGCGGAGGCGTCGATGGTGGCGATGTTCTCTTCGTCGCCGGCGATGGTCAGCGGAGCTGCTGTCTCAAGGGTGCTGCTGACGGTGTACTCACCGCCTGCTGCGAGGTTGATGGTGATGCTCTCGGGGGACGGGGTGGTCTCAAGGGCTGCTGCCAGTTCGGCGGAGATATCCTTGCCGCTCTCCAGCGTCAGCACGATGTTGCCACCTTCCTCTACAAACCAGCGTGGGTCGCCGATGTGCATTTCCTTTTGTGCGCATTCGCCAAGGGTGAAGTCACCGGAAGCAAAGTCGCCAGTGAAGACAAGGGCGCCTTCTACGTTGAAGTTGACTGGCTCTTCCTCGTCTCCGGTTTCCTCGCTGGCGCTGATGTCGGTGATGACGCCGTCAACAATGCGCTGGAATGCGTTGTCCTGGATTCTCCAAACGGGGTTGGAGCCGCCTTGGCCGCCGTTGAGACCCTTGACGAATTGTCCTTCCTTGCCGCAGTCGAGGATGACGCTGTACTTCAACTCATAAGTGAGCCATTTCTGGTTGGATTGCCTGTGGGTCATCACGTTCTTGCCGTAGGCGAGGTTGTAGAGCGTGGAGTTCATGATGGAGATGGTTTGCACCTTGTCTTCTGCCACCTCGGTGGCTTTATTCCCGCTTTGAGAGCTGTAAAGCTGCCCGGTGTGTTGCGGGTTGCCGTAGATGGTAGATTGGCTGATGGACAAGGTTTCCACCACACCGCCACCGTTGAAGTCGAAGACGGTCTTGCTTCCACCTGCTACCTCGATGATGGTGTTCTCAACAGACAAGTTGGGGATGAATGCACGCATCTTGCTGCCATAGACGAGTTGTTGAGTGAGGCCTTTCACCTTGATGTTCCTGATGTCGATGGTGGCGATGTTGTAGAAGTTGTTGGCTGGGTCGAGCGAACTCTCATACAACGTCTGCCTGACGGCTATCATTGGTGCGGTGAGTGCTGAGGCATCGATGGTGGCTAATTTTGCCGCGTCGCCACGGATGTAGAGCGGTGCTGCCGTCTCGATGGTTCCACTGACAGTGTATTGGCCATCGGGGGCGAGCCCGATTTCGATGCTCTCTGGGTTCGGGTTGCTTTCAAGAGCTGCCGTCACTTCGGCGGTGATGTCCTTTCCGCTCTCGATGTCAAGCACGAGGGGTGCTCCCACCTCAGCCTTCAGGCTCTCGAGGGTGATGGACTTCAGCTGGATGACAAACCAGTTGCCGCCATTGGTGAGGTTGCGCATGCCCATGTCGAGAAGGCCGTCGCTGCCCACGTTGGCTTCCATTGTGGCAACGGATGCCGTGGGGTCGCAAGCCACTTGGGCGATGACTTCAAGCGGGTAGATGCCGTCGTTGGCGTAGGCCACGGTGATGTCGTTGCCCACGGCGGCGCTGTTCCATGCCTGGCTGGCAACGGCGTAGAGTTCCACCTTGTAGGTGCCTGCCTTCAGGCCGCTGATGGTCTGGTGCATGATGGTGTCGGCGGGCATCTCCTCGCCGAAGCGCTCGGGATATGCGCCTTGGTAGATGCCGGTGGCGCCAATCCAGTCGCTTTGCAACTTGCCGCCGACGTCGGTGAAGTCGGAGCCCGGAGTGGTCTGGGCTTTCACGGCGGAGATGTAGGCTGCCTTGATATCGGCAACGACGAGGTTGCTGTCAAGCGTGCGGTCGTCATAGGACTTCTGGATGGATGATACGTCATAGGCGGCCTTGCCAGAAGCGTCGAGGTTGTCGGCCTTCGCGGCGTATTCGTCAAGGGCGGCTTTCACTTCCTTGTAGACGGCGATGGACGCGTTGGCGTTTTGGATGGCGGAGGAGAGATTGGCGATGGCTGCCTCGTATTCCTCGGCGGTGGTGAAACCGCTGTCGTCAACCATCGCACCTTGCAGTTGTGCAAGCACCGTGCCGTTCATCGGCTCGCCGACGAGGGCTTGTGCCTGTGCGATGTAGGAGGCGTAGAGCTCGGAGGCATTCACCTTTGCGGTGACGCCTTTCAACTGCACGATGTGCCAGTTGGTGTACTTCGTCGACTTGTCCATACCCAGTTTCATGGTGCCGTCCTCGCCCACTGTCACTCCGTCGAGGGTGGCGGTGGACACTTCGGAGAACTGGATCGCCTTGTAGGCGGCTATCTCCTGGGCCACGGTGCCTTCGCTGGTCTGCGCATAGAGCTTGATGCCGGTGTTCTCGGTCAGCGGGCCTTCGGGTGTGTCGTCCTCGGCAAAGGCTTCGGAAGTGAAGCCGCGACCGAACGTGAAGGCTGCCGAACCATAAAGCTCGATCTTGTAGGTGCCTGGAGTCAGGCCGGTGAGGTTCTGGTAGAACACGTCGCCGATGGTTTCGCAGTTGGTGTCATACCTCTCGCACATGTAGGCGGTCTTGCCTGCGTTGGTGGTCACCTGGGGTGCCGCCCATGTGGCATAGCCGCTGGCACCCACCCAGTTGGTGTACTCGGTGAGGGAGCCGAACTGGTCGGTCAGGTCGGTCTCGATGTAGATGGGGTCGGGTTGTGAACCGCCCATCACACCGGTGTAGATGAAACCGTAGAAACCGAGTTTCGAACCGGCGCAGTAGAACTTGTAACTGCTGCCTCCCTTGACATCGAAGCTGTAGGTGCCGTAGTATTTCTCATCCACGCTGATGCCGTTGAAGGCATCAAGAGGAGTTCCGTCCTCTTCGATGAAGAAATTCTTGCCAGCGTTGAGCACGACACCTATTGTCACATTGCCGTCGTATGCCGGTTTGATGGTGTAGAAGGTGCCGCCGGGCTTGTTGCCGTTGACGCCATTTCCAGGAGTGTAGGCCACGAAGCCGTCGATATGACTGTCGGCAGCTCCTGCTTGGAATGCTTCTGTGCCGTCTGCCTCACCAAAGGTGAGCGTCGCCACTTCCGTGCCGTTGGAGGCCACGGATACGACGTCTCCGGAGGGATGGGTGTCTCCTTCCTGAACGGCATAGGTCACTGTGAACTCTTGGGCCTGCACTCCAATGACGGAGAGTAGGAACCCAAGGATGAGCCATGTAGTTTTTTTCATAAAGTGAATAATTAGGTTGGTTGATTAAGGTATTTGTTGTAGATACGTTCGACGAGGTGGCGTCTCTTGTGTGTTGTGTCTTTCTCACCAAAGGTTACACCTTAATAATAATTAGGTGTTGAGATGTGGTGCTGTCGTCCGTATGCATATGGACGACGGAAGGTGAGGCAAGAGAAATAGCAGTTTGTTCATTGGGTTTCTGATTTGTGGCATTGCGATTCGGGGTTTCGCAATAATACCGCAAAAATAGTATGAAAATTTGTATTTTGCAACAAAAAGCCTAAAAAAAGTAAGAATTACACATAAGTTTCCAAAAATCTCACCTCGCCTTCCACTTTGATTTCGTTGGTGCATGCCGGAAGAAGGATGGTTTCACCGGCGCACAACGACATGCGGTGTCCTTCGTTGTCGACAACAACGCAGCTGCCTTTCACTCCGATGAGGATGACGAAACTGTCGAGGTCGCTGTAGTCTATCACCATGGGCTCGTCAAGGTCGTAGACAGACGTGGTGAACCAGGGGCATCTCACCAATTCCACGCCTTCGTTTTTCTTTTGGGTGTATGGGATGTGATTGTCTGTGATCGAATGGTAATGGATGCTTTCTCCTGCCTCTTGGAGATGAAGCTCACGCAAATTTCCTTCCTTGTCGCGACGCATGAAGTCGTAGAGACGGTAGGTGATGTCGCTGGTCTGCTGGATTTCGACAACGAAGCATCCCTTGCCGATGGAATGGATGGTGCCGGCAGGGATGAAGAAGACATCGCCTTCGCTCACATCATAATGCGCAAGGGCTTCGCAAATGGTGCCATCCGACGCCATCGACTTGCAGCGTTCGGGGGTGATGGCTTGGCGAAGGCCGTTGTAGAGATGGGCACCGGGGGAGGAGGGCAGCGCATACCACATCTCGGTCTTGCCGTGACCCTTGCCTTGGCGGAGGGCGGTTTCTTCATCGGGATGAACCTGGATGGAGAGGTCGTCGCTGGCGTCGATGAACTTCACCAAAAGAGGGAACTCGTTGCCGAAGCGCAGGTGGTTGGCGGCTCCTAGTAGGCGGGAACCCATCTCTGCCACCACCTCGCTGAGAGTTTTACCTGTATGTTCACCTTCGCTTACGATGCTCTCGAAGCCGGGAATGCAGGAAATCTCCCAACTCTCCCCCACACGGGGTTGCTGGGAATTCATTTTTTTGAATTTTACAATCTTGTCTCCACCCCAGATGGTGGACTTCAGTATTGGTTTGAATTTCAACATGGTTGATGTCTGTTTTCTAGCATTTTGGGCTTTTCAGCTTTCCTTTTCAGCCCTTTCAGCATTTTCTGTGTTCCTCCTTTTCTTCATTTTCTGTTTCCTTTTTCCTCCCTTTCAGCGTTTTCTGTGTCAGTTGTCCTTCCAGTAAAGGGTGGTGAAGATGATAAGTACGTTGAAGATTTCCAAACGTCCAAGGAGCATGAGCACGGTGCACACCCATTTTGTCCATATGGGAAGGGCGCTCCAAGTCATGTCGGGGCCTAGTTCGTTGAGAGGCAACCCCACATTGCTCATGCAACTGAGCGAGATGACGGCGGAATTGGTGATGTCGATGTCTATTGCCATCATCAGCGCTATGGTGCCCAGGCTTGTCAGGATGTAGATGGCGAAGAATGCCAAAAGGCTGTTCACCATCTGGGAGTGGATGGCTTTGCCATTCAACTTCACAGGGAGCACGGCACGGGGATGCATCATGCGGACGAACTCGTTGCGGATCACCTTGATGATCATCAACGCTCGTGAACTCTTGAAACCGCCGGTGGTGGAGCCGGAACAGGCACCGATGAACATGAGGATGGCAAGAATCATCCATGTGATGTGAGGCCACATGCCTACATGGTCGCAGAAAATGCCTGTCGTGGTCATCATCGACACTACTTGGAATAGTGACTTCCTGATGGCTAACTCCATCTGGTAGCCATTGCTTAACATCAGGATGAGGGTGATGACGATGGTGCATGCAAAAACCACCAAGATGTAGAATCGAGTCTCCTCGTTGCTGAAAAACTCGCTCCATTTGCTCTTCTCGCTGCGCATGAAATCCTTCCAACTCGACAATTTGCGCTTGGCTATCACCATGAAGAGCATGGAGAAATTGATGCCGGAGAGAAACTGGAAGATGATGGCGATGTACTCTATCGACGCGGAGTGGAAATGGCCGATGCTGTCGTTATGGATTGAAAAACCGCCGGTGGCAGTCGTGGTCATGGCGTAGTTGATTGCACTGAAACCGTCCATGCCTGCCAAGGCATAGCAGATGCCGCAACCGACCGTGAGGATGATATACACCCACCAGATGCGCATCGCGGTGGCACTCAGACGGGGATGCATCTTGGAGCGGATGGGGCCTGTTGCCTCGGCAGAGAACACTTTCATCGAGTTGCCTACCATCGAGGGAAGAATGGCGATGGTGAAGAACACGATTCCCAAACCGCCTATCCATTGGGATAGGGAGCGCCACACAAGCATCGCATTATGGGTGTCGAGTTGGGCTTCTACGTCGTTGAGCATGGATGCTCCGGTGGTCGTGAAACCCGACATCGTCTCGAAAAAAGCGTCGGTGGTGATGGACAGATGACTTTGGATGTCCCATATCGGGGCACTGCCGAAGAAACCACCGAACAGGTAGGGAAGCGAACCGAAGATGCTGAAGGTGACCCACGTCAGAGTGACTATGGTGTAGGAGTCGCGGCGAGTCATCACGGTGGGGGCGTCTCTGCCTATTCTTACCATGCCCATGCCGGTGATTGAGGTGATGAGGAAGGAAATGGAGAATGGCCAAAAGTCGCTGTTCCGGTAGTACAAGGCGGTCAAAATGCATAGAAGCATGAACGCTGCCTCCAAAATAAGGAGCGAACCGAGTACCTTGGCTATGAGTTTGTTGTTCAGCATCACTTCGTGAAAAACTTTTCCAATTTCTTGAGGTCGAGGTCATAGCAGATGACCACTACTTGGTCGCCTGCTTCTATCTGGGTGCCACCGGAAACGAGCATGCCTTCCTTCCCGCGAACCAAACCGCCAATGGTGCAACCGCGGGGAAGGCCTAGTTCATACACCTTCTTCCGCGTCACTTTGGAACCTTCCTGGGCGGTGAACTCTGCAACGTCGGCGTTCACGGATGGAAGGAAACCGATGTTCTGGACATCGGCAGTCAGCATCATCTGGTAGATGTTGCTGGCTGAAAGTACCTTCTTGTTGATGACGGTGCCGATGTCAAGGCTCTCGGCCATGCTCAGGTAATTGGAGTTGTTGATCATGGCGATGGTCTTGCGAACACCTAGTTTCTTCGCTGACAGGCAGGCAAGGATGTTGATCTCGTCGTTGCCGGTGAGGGCAACAAAACCTTGCGTGTTCTTGATGTTCTCTTCCTTCAGGAGATTGAGGTCCCGGCCGTCGCCTTGTATCACCATCACCTTCGTGTTGTCAAGTTCCTCGTTGAGCCTCTCACACTGCTTGCTGTCTTTCTCAATGATCTTCGTGTTGATGAAGGGGGGCATTTGCTTTGCTGCTCGTATGGCTGTCTTGCCGCCGCCCATGATGATGAGGTTCTTCACGTCGGCGTAATGCTCCTTGCCCACAATCTTGCGGATGTAGGCGATGTATTGGGTGGTGGTCATGAAATAGACGATGTCGAAAAGACGCAGCTCGTCGTTGCCACCGGGGATGATAGTTTCGTTGCCTCGCTTGATGGCCACGACGTGATAAGGGTCTTGAGGACCGCAAAGAAGGCGAAGGGGCTGGTTGAGTATCTCACAAGTTTCCCTCAACTTGATGCCTAACATCACCAACGACCCTCCGTGAACGTCCCATCTCTGCCTCACCCAACTGAGTTTCAGGCTTTTCACAATGGTGTCGGCGGCGAGTTTCTCCGGGTGGATGATGTTGTTGATGCCCATATGGCGGATGAGGGTCGAGTTTTCGGGGTTCACCCACTCGTAATTGCTCACCTGGGCGACGGTTTTCTTCGCACCCATCACATGGGCCATCACGCAACTCGTGATGTTGGCGTTCTCATCAGGGGTGACGGCGATGAAGATGTCTGCGAGGTCGGCATCGGCGCTTTGGAGGGTCTTCACTTCCGTGGGGGAGCCGACAAGTGTCATCAGGTCGTATTCGCTGCTGATGGCGTCAAGCTTGTCTTCGTTCTCATCCGTCAACACGATGTCGTGGTTGCTGCGAGACAACATGCGGGCGAGGTGGGAGCCGATGGCTGAGGCTCCGGCAATGATGATTCTCATAGGCTGAGGATGGTTTTCTTGATGGATTCTGCGTCGATGCCTACCAACTGCTGGAGCTCGTCCACCGTGCCGTGCTCCACAAACTGGTCGGGAAGGCCTAGGCGGTGGAGGGACACTTGCTTGCCATGGTCGGAGAACCATTCCGCCACAGCGCTGCCGAAACCACCGGCAATGCAGCCGTCCTCGATGGTGACGATGCGGTCGAAACGAGTGCTCACCTCTTCCAGCAAAGTGTGGTCGAGGGGCTTGGCAAAACGCATGTCGTAATGGGCTATGGAGAGGGAAGACCCCTCTTCTTCGAGAGACTTGATGGCTTGGGTGACGTTGTTGCCGATGGGGCCGAAGCTCAGCACAGCCACGTCGGTGCCTTCACGAAGCCGGCGGCCCGTGCCAACGGGCACTTCCTCCATAGGGCACTGCCAGTCGGGACATACGCCGCGGCCACGGGGGTAGCGGATGACGAAAACTCCCTTCCCGGGTAGTTGGGCCGTGTACATCAGATGGCGCAACTCACGCTCGTCCATGGGGGAGGCGATGGTGACGCCGGGGATGACGCGCAACGAGGCGATGTCGAAGGCGCCGTGGTGCGTGGGGCCGTCCTCGCCAACCAAACCGGCGCGGTCGAGGCAGATGACCAGGGGGAGCCCAAGGATGGCGGCGTCATGGATGATGTTGTCGTATGCGCGCTGCGCGAATGCACTGTAAATGTTGCAGAATGGTGTCAAACCATCTTTTGCCATACCGGCGGAGAAGGTGACGGCGTGGCCTTCGGCTATGCCCACGTCGAAACAGCGGCTGGGCATCTCTTTCATCATGATGTTGAGGGAGCAGCCGGAAGGCATGGCGGGGGTCACACCCACGATGCGGTCGTTGCTTTTCGCAAGTTCCAAAAGGGTGTGACCGAATATTTCCTGGAACTTGAGGGGCTGCCCTTCGCATTCGCTCACGATACGCTCGCCGGTGTCCACGTCGAATTTCCCCGGGGCGTGCCAAGTGATGGCGTTTTCCTCGGCTGGCTTGTAACCTTTGCCTTTCACCGTGTGAAGATGGAGCAATTTCGGACCCTCGAAATCCTTCAATTGACGCAGCACACGGACGATTCCAATCACATCGTGCCCGTCGATAGGGCTGAAATAGCGGATGTTCATGCCTTCAAACACATTCTGTTGATGGCTGATGGCAGATTTTAAGGCGTTGGTGAGACGGATGAGGCCATGCTTGCGTTGGTCGCTGAGCATGCCTTTGCCACGAAGCCATGTGGCAATGCGGTGGCGAACGTTGTTGTACGTCTCTGTCTTGTTCAAATTCAACAAGTACTGCTTCATGCCCCCCACCGAGCGGTCGATGCTCATATTGTTGTCATTCAGGATGATGAGAATGTCGTTGGGGGTGGAGGAGACGTTGTTCAAACCCTCGAAGGCCAGACCGCCGCTCATGGCGCCGTCGCCGATGACGGCTACAACCTTGCGCTTCTTCCCCAATGCCTTCGCTGCTACTGCCATGCCGATGGCGGCAGAGATGGAGTTGGAGGCATGGCCGCAGGTGAAGGTGTCGTATTCGCTTTCTGCAGGGGATGGAAAAGGACGCAAGCCATGCAGCTTACGGTTGGTGTTGAACGTCTTCCTGCGCCCCGTGAGGATTTTGTGACCGTAGGCTTGGTGCCCCACATCCCATACGATGCGGTCCTCGGGCGTGTTGTAGACGTAATGCAACGCCACGGTCAACTCCACCACGCCGAGACTGGAAGCCAGGTGGCCGGGATTGACGGACAACTCGTGGATGATGTCATCACGAAGCTCTTCGCACAATTGGGGCAACTGCTCAACTTTTAACTTGCGCAGGTCGGAGGGGGTCTCTATTTTGTTAAGTATCTCGTATGTCAGTTCTTTCATCTTGTCTTTACTGTCGCACACACAAAGGATAATGGCACAACTTTGTCTTTGTGATTTGCAAAGATAGTGATATTTGTTGAATTGGCATTCTTTTTTTGCGGTTTATTTTTCCTTTCGCCATTCTTCACCCTTGGACGACGATGAAAAATGCCAATAAAAGCAACGCGCAACTTAGGGGGCGACTGCCACCGTTGCCATGTATAGAGGCTCTCGCAAAAGGCCCGGAAGCATCAAAAATCAAGTTAAATAGTTCATACCCCATGTTTTTTCACGCATGTTTTGCTACTTCTCGTTTTTTTTCTTATTTTTGCACAAACTTACCATCTTTGTACAAACTTACCATCTTTTGAATATGAAAAAAGCAATCTTCGTCTTTACTATGGCTGTCATGGCTTGCTCTGCCATGGCTCAAAGGGAGGAGGGTGGCATTTCTGCCGACATGCTGTCCCGGATTGAGAAAATGCAAACCACTGGTGCTACCGACAAGGCGCTCTTCAACGCCATCGCGGCAAATTCCATCGACAATCTGGCAAAGAATTTTGACAACCATGGACCAGAGGACACCAATTTCAAATATGAGACACCCAGCCAGTCCATACACGACCAACAGAGCAGCGGGAGATGCTGGTTGTTCAGCGGACTCAACGTCCTCAGGGCTAATTTCGCCAAGCACCACAATGACACGTTGAAAGTGGAGTTCTCACAGGCATACCTCTTCTTCTACGACCAATTGGAAAAGGCCAACCTCATGCTGCAAGGCGCCATCGACATGGCTGACAAACCTATGGACGACAAGTTCGTGCGCATGCTTTTCAAGTCGCCCATCAGCGATGGAGGCACCTTCTGCGGGGTAGCCGACCTGGCTGAAAAATACGGTCTGGTGCCTATGAGCGTGCAGCCAGAAACCTATTCCGCCGACAATACAAGCCGAATGTCGAGGCTCATCGATTCCAAACTGAGGGAATATGGATTGGAACTCAGGCAGATGGTCGCCGACAAGAAGAAAACCAAAGCCATCAAGGACCGAAAGACGGAAATGCTCGCAACCATCTACCACATCCTCGCCATCTCCCTTGGCGAACCGGTGAAGCAGTTCTCATATGCCTTCGTCAACAAGAAAGGGGTGGCGGTGACAGAGAAGAAAACATACACGCCGATGGAGTTCTACAAGGAAACGGTAGGAGGACCTCTCAACGGGACTTTCATCATGGCCATGAACGACCCGAGGCGTGAATACTACAAAACCTACGAGGTGGAGTGGGACAGGCACACCTATGACGGACACAACTGGAAATACATCAACCTACCCATGGATGACATTGAGAAACTCGCCATCGCTTCCATCAAGGATGGCACCAAACTTTACTCTTCTTATGACGTGGGTAAGCAGTTCGACCGCAAGAAGGGGTTCCTGGATGTCGATATCTATGACTATGCCACGCTCTTCAACACATCGTTCCCCATGGACAAGGCACAGCGCATCATGACATTCGACAGTGGCTCCACCCATGCCATGACACTCACTGCTGTCGATGTCGATGACACGGGGAAGGCATTGAAATGGAAGGTGGAGAACAGTTGGGGTGCCAGTTCGGGAAAGGCTGGATATCTTATCATGACCGACTCGTGGTTCCGCGAATACATGTTCCGACTCGTGGTGGACAAGAAATACGTCCCCGACAACATCCTCGAGGCCGAAAAACTGAAACCCGTCATGGTCATGCCCGACGACCCGCTGTTCATGGAGGACGAATAGGATTGCGATAGGGAAAAAGTCTTTTCATATTCCGAATAGGAGATTTAGAGATTTTGATGTGCTATGTCACAAGATAACGTTTTGAAAGCAGGCGTCACACTGCAAAATGGCAAGTTCGTCATACGCTGCAAACTGGGGCAGGGTGGTTTCGGCATCACTTACGAGGCCACGCAAGTGAACCTCAAGAAGCGTGTGGCGCTGAAGGAGTGCTTCTGGCGTGACATCTGCACTCGCTCCAGAGATGGCAAGACGGTCGTGCCTACGGTGAAGGCCAACAAAGAATTGTTTGAAAAGCAGAAAGAGAAGTTCCTGAGCGAGGCCATAAGGATGGCTAGCCTGCGCAACTCTCATTTCGTGCCAGTGAGCGACACGTTCGAGGAGAATGGAACGGTGTATTATGTGATGGACTTCATCGAGGGGAAGAGCCTGGGCGACTGGCTCAAAAATGCATCTGAACCTCTCGACGAGGAACGCGTCATGTCAATCCTGGAACAGATGCTCGACGCACTCGAATGTATACACAACCTAAAACCACCCCTCGTGCATCTGGACATCAAACCCGACAACATCATGATGGAAGGGGTGGACAAGGCCGTGTTGGTGGATTTCGGAGCAAGCAAATATGTCTCCAACCCTGACGGGTCGATGACTACCTCGTCTCTTCTGTTCATGACACCCGGATATGCACCATTTGAATTGATGGACGGGGAAATATGTGACATTGGACCTTGGACAGACATTTATTCACTTGGGGCGACGCTCTTCTGCCTGCTCACCGGGAAAAAACCGTCAAAACCCTCGAAAATCCTTGCTGACCCCACTCCGGAAAAACAGTATTCCATACCACTGCCTAACTCCTTGAGCCCTGGCATGCGCAAACTCATCCTTTGGATGATGGTTCTCAACATCAGCGACAGACCGCAGTCGGTGGAGGAAATAAGGGATTTCATCCGAAAACATGGCTTGGCAGGTCATTCTAATCGCTCATACCCACCGAAGGCTTTCAAGGATAAAAACGAAGAGGAGGGAGGTGATGACAATGATGTCGAGATTATCGTTGTCGAAACAAGCGAAGACCTAAAGGAGAAAAACAAGAAAGCCCATGGTGGTGACCCTTCGGCAAAACAGGCATCTTTGAGGCAGGGGAAAAAGGCTTTGCATCCTATTCTACAAAACCTTGTCAACAATATGGTCCAAGTGGAGGGGGGAACCTTCATGATGGGAGCCACACCAGAGCAAGGCAGCGATGCCAAAATTAAAGAGAAACCTGCTCATCAGGTGACTGTTTCATCGTTTTCCATCGGACGCTATCTGGTGACACAGGAGGAATGGAAAACAGTGATGGGGGATAACCCTTCATATTTCAAGGGTGACAAGAATCCGGTAGAGAATGTGAGTTGGGACAACTGCCAGGAGTTCATCAGCAAGTTGAACGCATTGACGGGAAAGAGGTTCCGACTGCCTACCGAGGCGGAATGGGAGTTCGCTGCTCGTGGAGGGAAAATGAGCAGGCATTACAAATATGCTGGGAGCAACGATGTCGATCATGTGACATGGCATAGTGAGAACAGCAACACTTCCGCGCATCCCGTGGGAATGAAAAAGCCAAACGAATTAGGGCTTTATGATATGTCTGGAAATGTGTGGGAATGGTGCAGCGACTGGTATGGACCTTACACTGCCTCGTCTCAAACGAATCCCAAAGGACCTGCATCGGGGGCTTACAGAGTAATACGTGGGGGAGGATGGTATTATAGCGCCAAATACTGCCGAGTGTCGATACGCCGCAACTACACGCCTACAAACACCTATTTCAACCTCGGGTTCCGTCTCGCCCTATAGTTCTTCCTTTCATATTTCAAATCAAGCAAAAAACATTCGCGCCACCAAGCATCTTTGCTTGGTGGCGCGGGTTATTTGTATTCCGATTCCTCCGAATATTCACCCCCCCCTTGTTAGAAGGAATTTTCAATTTTCAATTTCATCTTCAATTTTCAATCTTCAATTTTCAATCTTCAATTTTCAATCTTCAATCTTTTTGTAGCACTCAAAAATCTTCTCCACGTCCTTCTCGGGGAGTTTCTTGGTCAACAGGCTGACGATGGCCACTACTACGAAGCCGCCACACATGGCGATAGCGCCGCAGTTGATGGGGTTGATGGGGTTGCCGAGGAGCATGTTGACCACGGTGAGTCCCACGCCCCAGATGAAGCAGGCCCAAACGGCGGCTTTCGTCACGCCGCGCCAGTAGAGGCCGAGCATGAAGGGTGCGAGGAAGGCTCCTGCCAGCGCGCCCCATGAGATGCCCATCAATTGTGCGATGAAGGTGGGTGGGTTGAGGGCGATGAGCAGTGAGATGGCGATGAAGAACATGATGAGTACGCGCATCACCACCACCTTGCGATGCTCGATTTTCTCGGACACCATGTCGTCGATGCTGCCCTCGTTCACTTCGCCTGGCATCGACTTCTTGTCACGATAGATGAGGTCGAGCGTCATGGTAGAGGAAGAGGTGAGCACCAGCGATGCCAATGTAGACATCGATGCCGATAGCACCAGGAGCACCACGAGGGCGATGAGGATGTCGGGTAGGGTGACGAGCATTGATGGCACGATGGCATCGAAGTCCAGACGGCCGTTGGGCAGCGTGGGCGGTGTGGGGAATAGTCTTCCGAAACCTCCGAGGAAATAGCATCCTCCTGCCACGACGAAGGCGAAGATGGTGGAGATGACGGTGCCGCGGTGGATGGCCTGCTCGTCGGTGATGGAATAGAACTTACCCACCATCTGAGGCAGGCCCCATGTGCCGAGAGAGGTGAGGATCACCACGCCCACCAGGTCCCATGGCGCAGGGCCGAAGAGGGAGGCGAAACCGCCGTTGGCTGAAGGGTTCTCGTCGCTGGGCAGGGATGCCATCTTCTCCACAGCGGCGGAAAGGCCACCCTGGGTGTTGAGCACGGCGGCTATCACCACCACGATGCCGACGAGCATGATGATGCCTTGGATGAAGTCGTTCATCGCTGTTGCCTTGTAGCCGCCAAGGATGACATACACGGCTGTGAGGACGGCCATGATGATGACGCAGTATTCATAGGGAATGCCGAAACCCATCTCGAAGAGGGTGGAGATGCCTTTGTAGACACCGGCGGTGTAGGGGATGAGAAAGACGAAGACGATGACAGATGCTGTCACGCGGAGCCATTCGCTCTGGTAGCGAGTGCCAAAGAAATCGGGCATGGTGCGGCTCTCGATGTGCTGAGTCATCAGTTTCGTACGCTTTCCCAATAATATCCAGGCAAGCAACGAACCAATCACGGCGTTGCCGATGCCTATCCAAGAGGCGGAAAGACCATATTTCCATCCGAACTGACCGGCATATCCCACGAACACCACTGCCGAGAAATAACTGGTGCCGAATGCGAAGGCGGTGAGCCAAGGGCCGACGGTGCGGCCGCCGAGAACGAATCCTTCCACTGTCCTGGCCTGTTTGCGTGAGTATAGTCCCACGCCTACCATCACGACCACGAAAATGATGGTGAGCAATATCTTGATGAGCATATCCTTTTCCTTGTTTTGGGTTGATGAATGATTGTTGAAGTTTCTTTTACCGCTATGGTTCCTAATGTCTAAAAACCAAAGTCTAAAGTCTAAAAACTAAAACCTTTTAGAATGCCACTTGCATCTGGGCCTGAAGCCAGTTGTAGTCGTCGCTGAAATGGCTGAGGCAGCGGGTGTATTGTAGTTGAAGACGGCATTTCTTGTAGAACCAGTATTGCAAGCCACCGGTGAGGTTGGTCTGGTAGTAGTCCATCTTGGTGTTGCGGTCGTAATAGTCGGCGGAGGCCACGATGTCCAAACCTTTGGCCACCGGGATGCTCGTGGTGACATAGCCGCCATGGCTGTCCACGTCGCCGTCCTTGCCTGCTAGGTATTCTGCACGGATGTTCACATCCTTGCTCTTCCACTCTGCGCCAAGGCTCACGCGGTCGCGACGGTAGTTGTCGCCCACCTGCACACCGGGGTTCCAGACGGCGGTGCCCACTGCATGGCCGCGCCCTTTCTGGGCTGTTCCCACAATGCGGAATTGCTCGGTGGGCTTGTATTCCAAGTGGACGATGAGGTCTTTGTCGGAGTTGCCGTCTTTGCGGTTGATGCCCTGGCCGTTCATCACAGCCAACTCATAATGCACCTTGTTGTTGAAAAGGTCGCCATAGAGCATCATGCCAAGGTCACGACCGTAATTGACACCGTTGAGGGGGTCGGGGCCTTCGCCTGCAAGGTAGAGGACGGCTTGGGAATAGACGTCGATGAGTTCAAGCATCGTGGGCGAGAGCGGGTTCTCCATACTGTAACTGTGCTTGAACTGGCCTAGTCTGACGTTTAGCGACTTGTCGTTGGAGAAACGGTAGTCGAGGTAATACTCTTGTACAACACTCGAAAAGTCGTGCATGAACAAGAAAGAGAAACGGTCGGTAACGCGGGCCTTTGCCCAAAACAGCGTGCGCTTCAAGTTGAAAGAACTGTTGCTCTTGCCGTTGCTGTTGTCGTAGGAGTAGCCACCTTGGGCGTAGCCATGCAACTCTATGCGGTTGGTCAACTCCTTCATCCAGTCGATGGACTGGCTGTCACGTTGTTGCCCCATGGCCGCCACCGAACTGAAAACAGCCATGGCGACGGCCAGTGATGAGGTCTTGAATAATTGTTTCCTCATGAATGCGAAAATTTCTAGAATGATGATTTACATATTAAAATAGTTCTAATTAAAAATTTTCGCTTGCAAAAATACAACTTTTTTAGGTAACGCAAGTGTTTTCTGTCACATTTTTATAGAAAAATGTGACAATTTGCCATTTTGGCCTCAATGGATGAGCCTCGCCAATGAAAAGTTCGGCAGGAGGAAACATTCTTCCTGCCTGCCGAACTTCCATATCATATCTCTACAAATGATTGATTGGCCATCCTTTCATCTTTCTTTTCAATCTTCAATCTTCAATTTTAGTTTCGTTGATTTTTGTCGCGACTCGTCAGAGTTCAAGCAAGCTTGACTCTGCTCTCGCTGCTCCAAAAATTATCTTCGCTGATTTTTTTCGCGACTCGGCAGAGTTCAAGCAAGCTTGACTCTGCTCTCGCTGCTCCAAAAATTCAATTTTGAGCTCACTTTAAAAAGTCCTGTTTGTGCAAATATCGGTGTTAGTTATCCCCTCCCCTCAAGGGGAGGGGCAGGGGTGGGGTCTGTAACTTGTTGTTTTTCAAGATTTATTCACCCCACCCCAACCCCTCCCCTGCGAGGGGAGGGGAGATGCGCACTGCCCTTTTTTCTCCCTGTCCACTTTTTCAAGTGGACTCAATCTT
>JAFWSS010000118.1 GCA_017524385.1 Prevotella sp. | reverse complement strand
AGTCTATTTGGTCTAAGTCTTCTGTCATTTTTTCTATCTAGAATATTATTCTGTTAAAGAGGTTGAGGATGCCTCGATTTGGAAAAAACCTCCAAAATTTGTGCAAATGTAGGTATATTTTCTGTATTTCAATCATTATTTGGAAGAAAAATCCATAATATCTAACTTTGCACCAAGATTTTCATTGTTTTCAAAGAAGCAAAATTGACAAAAATGAGGAAACAGACAACAGCCATCAACACCCCCTTCGCACGACCGGATGCCTATGGTTCACTGGCCATGCCTATTTATACCAATGTGTCCTTTGAGTTTCAAGACGCACAGGAGATGGCGGATGTCTTTTGCAACAGGGTCAAAGCACCGGACTATGCGAGGATAGCCAACCCCACTGTCACCCATTTCGAACAAAGGGTGAAAGCACTGACAGGGGCGGAGCATGTTACAGCCTTCAATTCCGGCATGGCCGCCATCAGCACTGCCTTGTTTGCAGTAGGCATGCAAGGCAAGAACATCGTCACTTCCCGGCACCTGTTTGGCAACACCATGGCACTCATCACAGGAACGCTGATGCGCTTTGGAATAAAACCCCGTCTGAGAGACCTTACCAACCTGGAGGCAGTGGAGGCCGCCATCGACGACAACACCTGTTGTGTCTATTTGGAAGTAGTCACCAACCCGCAGTTGGAGGTGGCCGACTTGCAAGCCATCTCAACCATCGCCCATCGCAAGGGAGTCCCCGTGATTGCCGACTCTACAGTGATACCCTTCACAGAAACGAATCTCAAGGAGTTGGGAGTGGACATTGAGGTGGTTTCGAGCACGAAATACATCTCAGGGGGTGGCACCTCACTTGGTGGGCTCATCATCGACTATGGTACATTCCCGCAAATCAACCAGCGTGTGAAATACGACTTGTTGATCAATCTCGGAGTGTATATGACACCACAGACGGCATACATGCAAACACTCGGGTTGGAGACATTGGACGTTCGCTATCAGCGTCAGGCTGCCAATGCCCTCTGGTTGGCAAAGGAACTGGTGGAAGCACCAGGCATAAGAAATGTCAACTATGTAGGACTGCAAGACAATCCCTTTTATCAACAGGCCCGAAAGCAGTTTGGCCCGACTTCGGGGGCGATGCTCACCATCGACCTCGAATCTAAAGAGAAATGCTACCATTTCCTCAACCGGCTGAAACTGGTGCATCGTGCCACCAACCTCTTCGACAGCCGGACGCTGGCCATCCATCCGGCAAGCACCATCTTCGGACTCTTCCCTGAACGACAGTTGGAACAAATGAATGTGCGCCAGACAACCATCCGTTTGTCCATAGGTCTTGAAGCACAGGAGGATGTACTTATGGATATCATACTAGCCTTGCAATATGATGATTTGTGAAAATACCTAACATATGGTATGCAAAATGCCATCAACAGGCGATTTCAAGATTGGTCAAACACCCATACCTTTGCAACGTGAATTCATCAATGATATTCACGACCGTGGTAACAACTGAAAAAAAAGAAGAACAATATGTCAAAGATTGCTAAGAATTTAATCCACTTGATTGGCAACACACCGTTGCTGGAACTGACCGGTACGGAACAAGACCTGGGCCTGAAGGCGCAAGTCGTTGCGAAATTGGAGTTTTTGAACCCTCTCCGCAGTGTGAAAGACCGAACAGCACTGGCCTTGATTCAACGGGCAGAGCGAAAGGGACTCATCGGCAAAGGCACAACCATCATCGAACCGACTTCGGGAAATACGGGGGTGGGACTGGCGTTCATCGCTGCCATCCACGGCTATAAACTCATTCTCGTCATGCCGGATGCCATGTCGCTGGAGCGCAGGACACTGTTGAAGGCGTTGGGCGCCGAGTTGGTTTTAACTCCTGCCTATGAGGGCATGGCAGGTGCCATCAGCAAGGCCAACGAATTGGCCAAAGAGATTGGAGATGCCTATATTCCACAACAGTTTGAGAATCCTGCAAATCCTGATGTGCATCGTCGGACAACAGCCGAGGAAATCATTCGCGATACGGATGGAAAACTTGATTTCTTCGTGGCAGGCATCGGCACGGGCGGCACCATCACCGGGGTGGGACAAGTGCTGCGTGCGTATGACAATAAGGTGAAGATTATTGGCGTGGAACCATACACGTCTTCCGTACTCAGCGGTGAGCGCCCGGGGCCTCATAAGATTCAGGGCATTGGTGCTGGATTCAAGCCCAAGACGCTTGACATGACGGTGTATGACGAAATCCTACGCATCAAAGACCACGAGGCCTTTGCCGTCGCCCGTCTGCTGGCACGAAGGGACGGAGTCTTGGCAGGCGTTTCAAGTGGAGCCGCCGCTGCTGCAGCCATCAAACTTGCTCGACGTCCCGAAAACAAGGGAAAACGCATCGTGGTTCTGTTGCCGGACACTGGGGAACGCTATCTGAGTACTGCACTTTACAATTTTGAAAAGGAATAAGCACATGGAAGAGACAAAAAAACTATCCATCATCGCCTTCAGTGGCGACTTCGACAAACTCACGGCTGTATTCACATTGGGAACTGGAGCAGCCGCCGTGGGATATGAAGTGAACATCTTCTTCACATTCTGGGGATTGGATGCCATCAAGCAAAAACAAGGTCGCTCCTTTACGGGCGGAAACTGGCTGACAAAGACTTTCGGTTTCATGATGGGTGGACTGAAAGTCACGCCCACGAGCCGTTTCAACTTCCTTGGTGCGGGTCCGAAAATCTTCCGTCGCCTGATGCGCAAGAACAATGTCGCGACGCTCGAGGAATTGGTGGAAGCGGCCAAGGTATTGGACATCAACTTCTATGCCTGTGAAATGGCCATGCATGTGCTTGGACTGAAAAAAGAAGACTTCATCCCTGAGGTGAAAGACGTTCTCGGAGTGGCGTCATTCCTTCATCTCTCAGAAGGAGGACAGACGCTGTTTATCTAATTGACAATGAAATTAAACAAAACATCATCATGGCAACAATCACATTGGACATCACGAAGGAGCATTGCCCGATGACCTTCGTCAAAACGAAAATCGCACTTTCGAGACTCCAGACGGGCGACATACTGGAAGTGCTGCTCAGCGAAGGCGAACCACTCGACAACGTGCCACGCAATGCCAAGGAGCAAGGCTACAATGTCATCGGCGTGGAGCATGTGGAAGGCACGACACACAAGGTAATCATCAAAAAGTAAAATAGTAACAATAAAAAAGGAGAACGACAATGGCAGATTCAAACCTTCAGCGCAGTGTGACCACTGCCACCGCCAGAAGACTGGCGACGACAACAAAAACCGCCCCTCAGATGGGCAGCATCACCCCTAGACTACTGTTGAAAATGTTGCCTTGGGTGCAAGTCAGCGGTGGCACATTCCGCGTCAACCGCACCAAGGTGGAACTTCGCAAGAGCGAGCGCCTTCCCATCCAGTACCTCAACGGCGAACCGTCATTCTCTGCCAAGAGTCTGAAAGCCATCCCGCTGTTCTCGGATTTCGAAGACGAGATTGTAAACAGGTTGGCTCGCTCATTTGAGACGAAAGAGGTGGAGATAGGTCAACTGTTCGTCGAGGAGGGCAAGGACAAACAGAAATTCTTCATCGTGGCCAACGGACAGGCAGAGGTCATCAGCCGAGGGCCTCACGGTGAGGAGTTGCGCATTGCCCTTTTGGGCGACGGGGAGTATTTCGGTGAGACTGACCTTCTAGATGACGCAGAGTCAACGGTTTCCGTCCGTGCCGTCACGCCCACCATTTTCCTCGGCCTGAAACTAAAGGACCTGGAGAGATTCATCAAGGAGGTGCCCGACTTCCGCGAGAAGTTCAATAAGGCCGTAGACAAGCAACTGCGCTTGAAGGCCACGGTGAACGACCACGGAGAGAAGCACATCGACCTTGTCAGCGGACATGAGGAGGACAACATCATCCCAGAAACGTACATCGACTACGAAGAGAACCCTACGGAGTATCCTCTGAACACGCTGCAGACGGTCGTCCGTGTACACACCCGGGTCAGCGACCTTTACAACAACCCTTACAACCAGTTGGAGGAACAACTCAGGCTCTCCATCGAGAGCATCAAGGAACGTCAAGAGTGGGAACTCATCAACAACAAGAGCTTCGGTCTGCTGGCAGCAGCCAATCCTGCCTACCGCATCACCACACGCTATGGTTCCCCTACTCCCGACGACCTTGACGAACTGCTGTCATTGGTATGGAAGGAGCCTGCCTTCTTCATCGCCCATCCGCGTGCCATCGCCGCCTTCGAGCGTGAGTGCACATGGCGCGGTGTCCCCCCTGTAACCACCGATCTCTTTGGCACGAAGGTCATCCTGTGGCGCGGTGTTCCATTGATACCATCCGACAAGGTGGAGGTGGAAGGACAATACCTGACCGGTCGTGGCGTTGGCACCACTAAGATCATCCTTGTGCGTGTGGGCGAAAAGAACCAAGGTGTCATCGGCCTGCATCAAAGCGGCATCCCGGGCGAGATTGCCCCATCGCTGTCGGCCCGTCTGATGGGACTCGACAAATTTGGCGTGGCTTCCTATCTGCTCACCAAATATTTCAGCCTCGCATCTCTCACCGACGATGCCATCGCCGTGCTGGAAAACGTTGAGGTGGGTTACTATCATGATTATCAGCATAGAAACAAAGTGGAGAAGTAAATGATCAACTTGTCAGAACTCAATAGTTTCCCGTCATACGACGGTTCGCTTGCTCTTCTGAAGGAACTTGCTCAGAAATATTGTCCTGAAGAGGTTCGGGAGATTCGTCAGAGCATCTTGCCCGACGAGTCCCTGAATCTCAAGGAACTTGAGACGGGATTCAAACAATTGTTGGCTGGAGGCAGCGGACACAGCCCGTTGCCTTACGTAGGAGACACGGACGCAGAGACAAGGACGATTCCTCAGGAGGACGGCTTCGGCATCGGAATCCCCGAGACACAGAAGTTGCACGACCTCAACTACGAGGAGTTGGACACCCTGAACGCTGAGGAAATAAAAAAGGACTTTCCCGTGCTCAACCAACAGGTGAACGGCCACGACCTCGTATGGCTTGACAACGGTGCCACCACACAGAAGCCCCTGCAGGTCATCGACAAGATTTCGGATTATTACAAACATTACAATTCGAACATTCACCGTGGTGCCCACACCTTGGCAGCACGTGCGACCGACGCATACGAGGAGGCGCGAGAGAAAGTACAACGATTCATCAATGCCCGCTCGAGCGAAGAAATCATCTTCGTGCGCGGCACCACGGAGGGCATCAACCTCGTGGCGCAAACTTACGGGCGACAGTACCTGACGCCTGGCGACGAGGTCATCGTTTCCGAACTCGACCACCATGCCAACATCGTGCCGTGGCAGCGCATCTGCCAGGAGCGGGGAGCCACACTGAGAGCCATCCCCACCGACCAAAATGGTGACCTGATACTCTCGGAACTGGAACGGCTCATCACGCCGCGAACCCGCTTCGTATCTGTAGGCCATGTGAACAACACTTTCGGCACCATCAACGATGTGGCGCGCATCATCGACATCGCCCACTCACATCAAATCCCCGTACTGATAGACGGTGCCCAGTCGATAGCCCACACACCCGTGGATGTTCAGCAGTTGGGGGCAGACTTCTTCGTCTTCAGCGGACACAAGATTTATGGTCCCAACGGCATCGGCGTGGTCTATGGACGTAGGGAACTGTTGGAAAAGATGCAGCCCTGGCAAGGTGGTGGCAACATGATCAAAGACGTGACCATCGAGCGCACCGAGTACAACGTACCGCCAGCACGGTTCGAGGCTGGAACACCCAACGTGGCCGATGCCATCGGACTGGGAGCCGCCCTCGACTACGTACGGCATATCGGAATCCGCAACATCGAGCACCATGAGCACCAACTCACGGAATATGCCCGTGAACAGTTGGCCCAGATCCCCGGTCTGACGCTTATCGGCAATCCCAAGCAACGTGTCTCTGTGGTGAGTTTTGTGCTCGATGGCATCCCTGTCCCCGAGACGGGCACATTGCTCGACAAGCAGGGCATCGCCGTGCGTGCCGGGCACCACTGTGCACAGCCGGCTCTCCGTGCCTTAGGTTACGAGATGAGCGTCCGTCCTACATTCGCGCTCTACAACACCCGCGAGGATGTGGACAAATTGGTAATGGCAATCAAAAAAATCATAGGAAGATAATTATGGCAAAGATTACAGTAAACGGAGAGTCGCAGGAGGTGAAATTGCCCCTTGCTCTCACAGAACTCATCAAGCAAAACAATGTCGAACAGCCCGACATGGTGTCGGTACAGGTCAATGACGACTTCGTAGACCGCACGGAATGGGATGACATCCAAATCAAGGACGGTGACAACGTGGACTTCTTGTATTTCATGGGAGGTGGAAGTTTGATTTGAAATTGACAATTGACTATCATGATAGAATTTTCAGAAGAACAGATACAGCGCTATTCCAGGCATATCCTGCTGGCGGATGTCGGCGTGGAGGGTCAGGAAAAGATTATGAATGCCAGCGTACTCGTTGTGGGGGCTGGTGGACTGGGTGCGCCCGTCTCGCTATATCTCGCTGCTGCTGGCATCGGACGCATCGGCATCGTTGATGCCGATGTGGTGGACCTCTCCAACCTCCAGCGTCAGGTCATCCATTTCACAAAGGATGTGGGCGTGCCGAAGGTACAGAGCGCAAAGGAGAAAATCGAGGCCATCAACCCTGATGTGAAAGTGGACACCTACCACGAATTCCTCGACTCGTCGAATGCGCTCGACATCATCAAGGAATATGACTTCGTCGTGGATGGCACCGACAACTTCCCCGTGAAGTTTCTCATCAATGATGCTTGCGTGATGGCAGGAAAGCCGTTCTCTCATGGTGGCATCCTGCGTTTCAATGGCCAGACGTTCACCCATCTGCCTGGCACTGCATGCTATCGCTGCATGTTCAAGGAACCGCCTCCGCCAGGTGCCGTTCCCACATGCTCTCAGGCTGGTGTGCTGGGTGCTATCGCTGGCATGTTGGGCACCATT
>JAFWSS010000117.1 GCA_017524385.1 Prevotella sp. | reverse complement strand
CCCCTTCGGGGTTGTTGATTTCATATCATCGTCAAGCAGGGGTTACGCTTCGCTCCACCACCTGCCTGTGGTCGTCCCAGCCCTTCGGGCTTCACTTCACAACCGGTAGCCATACAAGATAAATCCTAGTTTTGTAAGGTGTTTTTACTTTCGAAACTTAAGAATTAATTTTCATAAATAATTCAAGTTAGTTTTTTGTACTTCGCTCGGTTTACACTAACTTTGCAGAAAATTCAAACAATCTGATAATTCAAACAATCTGATACGACAAACTATGGATAATTTACATCTGAAGATGAATGCCAACCCCGTGGTGGCATTCTTGCAAAAGCCAGCAGACGAACTGACAAAGGACGACATCGTGCGTTTCATCTCTGAAAACGACATCCGGATGGTCAATTTCATGTATCCCGGAGGCGATGGAAAACTCAAGACCCTCAACTTCGTTATCAACGACGCAGCCTATCTCGACACCATACTCACCTGCGGCGAGCGGGTGGATGGCAGCAGCCTATTCTCCTTCGTTGAGGCAGGAAGCAGCGACCTCTACGTCATCCCGAGGTATGCCACCGCCTTCGTGGACCCTTTCGCCGAAATCCCCACCCTGTGCCTGCTCTGCTCCTTCTTCGACAAGGAAGGTGCCATGCTTGAAAGCGCCCCAGAACAGACGTTGGCAAAAGCCTGCCGCGCCTTCACGAGGGTGACGGGCATGGAGTTCCAAGCGATGGGCGAACTGGAATACTATGTCATCTTCGACGATGACGGCCGATTCCCCGCCATCGACCAACACGGTTATCACGAATCTGCTCCTTACGCCAAGGCCAATGAGTTCCGCGCCAAATGCATGCTCTACATCGCCCAGACGGGAGGTCAAATCAAATACGGGCATTCCGAAGTCGGCAACTTCGTCCTCGACAAAAAAGTCTATGAACAAAACGAAATAGAGTTTCTTCCCGTCAAGGCAGAGCAAGCCGCCGACCAACTGATGCTTGCGAAATGGGTGATTCGCAACCTTGCCTACCGCATGGGGTTGGATGTCACCTTCGCCCCGAAAATCACGACGGGGAAGGCGGGTTCAGGCCTTCACATCCACATGCGGATGATGCGCGACGGGCGCAACTGCATGGTGGAAGACGGTCGGCTGAGCGATGATGCACGGCGCATGATCGCCGGCATGATGCTCCTCGCGCCAAGCATCACCGCCTTCGGCAACAAAAACCCGATGTCGTATTTCCGTCTCGTCCCTCATCAGGAGGCTCCCACCAACGTGTGCTGGGGCGACCGCAACCGCTCGGTGCTGGTACGTGTGCCTCTGGGTTGGAACACCGGTGTGGACTTGTGCCATGCAGCAAACCCGTTGCAGCCATCCTGCGATGTAGACACGACGATGAAACAAACCGTGGAGATGCGCTCCCCCGACGGTTCGGCCGACCTCTACCAACTCATCGCCGGCCTCTGCGTGGCGTGCCGCTGCGGCTTCGAACTGCCCGACGCACTGGAAATGGCCGAGCGCACCTACGTCAACGTAAACATTCACGACGAGACCAACAAGGAGCGTCTATCACAACTCGCCCAACTCCCCGACAGTTGTATGGCTTCCGCCGACTGTCTGGAGCAGCAACGCGCCTATTATGAGCGCGACGGTGTGTTCAGCGCGGCAATGATCGACAGCATCATCTCTCAATTGCGTTCCTTCAACGACAGCAGCCTCCGTGCTGAAATTGGTCACGACAAGGATGCCATCCTCCGACTTGTCCACACCTATTTCCACTGCGGATAACGAGGAGTTGAAGGGGAATTTTTAAGGAGTTAAAGGGGAATTTTTAAGGAGTTAAAGAGAAGTTAAAGAGGAGTTAAAAAGGAGTTAAAGGGAATTTTTAAGGAGTTAAAGAGAAGTTAAAGAGAAGTTAAAGAGGAGTTAAAGGGACATATGTTCACTTTTAGCTTTAGTGATTTGGTGCTTTTAGGGATTGGAGGTATCTGATTATTCTGATAGCTCCAAAAGGAGGGCATTGGTGGTGGTTTCTGTGATGCGGAAACGGTGGTCGGGCCTCCTGCCCATGACCCAGAGGATGGCACCGGAGGCATCGGTGAGTAGGAGTTGGTCTCGCTTCTGGAAGAGGTCTATTTTGAGGTCGGTGAGGAAATCACTCACGAGACGAGAGTTGCCTCCCATCCCCAAGGGAGCGAACCTGTCGCCCTGCGCCGCCTGTCGCACTTGGAGCGGAAAGGCGACCTTGTCAGCATCCAAAGCAATCTTTGTAGGCTGTTTTGGGATGACAAAGTTCTTGTCCACCACTTTTCCTGCCACCCTCATCCTGCAGTCCTCGGAAAGGACATAGCATCCTTCCATGGGAATGGTCAATGCCTTGAAAGGTGACTTCACAGGTCTGACGAGGAACTTGTCGCCATGGAACACCACCTCATGAGTGGTGGAAACAAACACCGCACCCGTACGACGACTCTGCATTGCCAGAAAAACATCGTTAACAGCAGCAGGAGAGAAACCGAAATCCTTGAGTATATAAAACAAGGTATATTCATCGGTAACATGCCCTATGTCGTAGGCCATGACACCTTTTCCATACTCCACCCTTGCATCATCCACCCTTTGCTCCATCGCCTGGTCGAAGACAGCGGCAGCCTGTCGCACCCGCCCCGCCGTCAGTGCGATGGAGTCGGCCACAGAAGGGTTGATGTCACGCATGAGTGGCAGGATATGAAGTCGTATCTTGTTTCTCACCACGTCGTCCACCAGGTTGGAACTGTCGGTGACGTATGCGAGCCCCCTTTCCTCGATGAACGCCTCGATGTCGCTCCTCCCCACGCATAGCAGCGGCCTGACTATATGGTCACGCTTGGGAGCGATGCCGGCAAGCCCGTGGATGCCTGTCCCCCTGATGAGGTTGAGCAGCACCGTTTCCACTGAGTCGTCCTTGTGATGGGCCACAGTCACCACTTCGGCAGCGATGTCGATGCGCAATCGTTCGAAATAATCATACCTGAGGAAACGAGCCGCCATCTCTATGCTCACATGGTGCGCTTCGGCATACTCCCGTGTTGCGAAGTGTGCCACGTGGAAGGCGACACCAAGGCCTTCGCAAAGACTGCGACAGAATTCTTCATCCCTGTCGGCCTCTTCCCCTCTTAGTTGGAAATTGCAGTGCACCGCCTCGAGTGGATAGCCCAAAGTGTGCAACACATGAAGGAGCGCCACGCTGTCCGCTCCTCCGGAAAGCGCCACGAGCGACAGTTGTTCACGCGACATCAAGTGATGCCTGGCGATGAAATCCTCTACGGTGTGTTCAAAAAGGCTTTTGCGAGCCATAGCATTCCCCTACTCCACAAACAAGACAAGTCCCTTGAGGTATTCCCCTTCGGGATGATAGATATTGACAGGATGGTCGGCCGGTTGGTGGAGTTGGTGAAGGATTCGCACCTTTCTCCTTGCCTGCGCCGCTGCGGTGAAGACGGCATTGCGGAATTGGTCCTTTGTCACCACCTGGCTGCAACTGAAAGTGAAGAGCACCCCACCCGGCATGATGTTCTCCATCTCCTTGGCGTTCAAGCGAGTGTATCCCTTAAGCGCATGATGCAGCGCCCCCCTGTGCTTGGCAAACGCAGGCGGGTCGAGGATGACGAGGTCGTATTTACCCCCTGCCTTGTCAAGGAACTTGAAAGCATCGTCACAGAAAGCCTGATGCCTTGTGTCGCCGGGGAAATTGAGTTCCACGTTGAGGTTGGTGAGTTCGATGGCCTTTGCGCTGCTGTCCACGGAATGCACCAGTTTTGCTCCACCCCTCATGGCATAGAAGGAGAACCCTCCGGTATAGCAACACATGTTGAGCACGCTGCGTCCCTTCGCATATTGCTCAAGCAGGCTGCGATTTTCCCTTTGGTCGATGAAGAATCCCGTTTTCTGCCCCTTGACCCAATCGACATAGAACTTCAGTCCATTTTCCATTGCCACGTCGCCGTCGTTTTCCCCGCACAGGAAACCGTTCTCCTCTCCTTCCCCCTTGAGGAAAGGCAGTGTTGTCTCACTCTTGTAATAGACATTGCAAACCTTGTCGGCCATCACCTCCACCAAAGCAGTGGCCAGTTGGTGCCGGCATCGATGCATCCCGACACTGTGTGCCTGCATGACAGCGGTCGCCCCATAGCAGTCGATGATGAGCCCTGGAAGGTTGTCGCCCTCGCCATGGACGAGTCGGAAGGTGTCGCCCTGTTCACCACCGCAAAGCCCTATGGCTTCTCTCACGGCACGCGCCGACCTTAGTTTCGCCACCCAGAAATCGTGGTTCACCTGCACCTTCTCGAAGGAGAGCACTCTCACTGCAATGGTTCCTCCTTGATAATGCCCCAGGGCGATGAATTGTCCTTCACTGTCGTGCACCTCCACGAGGTCGCCGTCTTCCAAGCCGGGGTCACGACGCGCGATGGCGCCAGAAAACACCCAAGGATGGAAACGTCTCAAACTTTCGTCTTTGCCTGGTTTGAGGGAAACGACAGGAAGGGTGGAATTTGTGGTTTGCATAATGGTCGAAATGAAATATGGTGTTAAAACTTATAATTGCCAGAAATGAAAACATGTAATTGCCAGAAATGAAAACATGTAATTGCCAAAAATGAAAACATGTAATTGCCAGAAATGAAAACATGTAATTGCCAGAAATGAAAGCATGTAATTGCCATATAAATGGAAATTGGCGAGCGGGCACAAGCCCCACCCCTACAGCCGCACCAATTGACACACAGATTGCTGCATCGTCATCCATGGCGCGATTTCAGCTACTTCAATCTCAAATCTCAAATCTTCAATCTTCAATCTCAAATCTCAAATCTCAAATCTTCATTCTTCAATCTTTTCCGTCGGTTCTTCCACCACTTGCAGGATGAAATCGCCAGTCTGCTTCAGTCTCACATACTCGTCGTAAAGTCTGATGCATGCCCATGCGTCGGTTGCAGCATACAATTTCTGCTTGTCCGTCAACACGTCAGCCTCCCAGTTGGAAAGTTGCTGCGCCTTGCTGATTTTCTCTCCGAAAACATTGGCGTAGAGTTTTTGCAAACTCAAATCCTTCACACCCAGTTCGCTGAAATGGTCTTGCAGGTCGAAGAAAGCGCCAGGTTTGAAAGCCTTCCTCCTGACGAGCGAGCAGATGTCATCGTGCAACGACAATCCCACCTTCGGCACCGATTCATCTTCCAGCAACCTGACGAGGTCGGGTGTGATGCCGGTATGGTTCAGCCTGAAGAGGAAGCACTCCTCTCTCGAAGCCACTTGGAGCAGCGAGACCAAGTTTTGCTTTCCCTTCTTGAAAGAAGGCCTGGTCTCAGTGTCCATGCCCAAGATGGGTTTGGACAACAAGAAATCCACCGCCTTTTTTGTTTCGTGCGGAGAGACAATGACGAATATCCTTCCTTCAAACACTGCCTTCGGGAGTTTGGATATGAGTTTCTTGTCGTACTTGCTGTAAAGTATTTTTCTCATTGCTATGTGTTACAATTTGCAAAAATAGAAAAAAGTTGCGAAAAAAACACCTTTTCTTGAAATTTTCCATTACTTTTGCAAATATATTAGGAAGAAAGGCAGAGAATTTCTGTTTTTCATTATCAACCGACGGAAGACAGTCGGCAAAAGAAAATGATTGATTGGTAAATATTTCAGACATGTCAAACAAGAAAGCGGTACAAAAAGAAACCACGTTATTAGAGAGTCTGGGCTTGAGCAGGCTCAAGTCCGGCATCCACATAGACGAGCGAATCATCTTCATCATGGGGTTTGTTTTATTCCTCGTCGGCCTGTTCATGTTGGTGGCCTTCGCCTCCTATTTCACCACCGGCGAGGCCGACCAAAGCTTGGTCACCTCTTTGCAGGAAGGCGAGGTGAGAAACACCAACCAAGAGTTCCAGAACATCTGCGGCTCAATAGGAGCCATCGTCTCCCATTACATGATAGCGAGGAGTTTCGGCCTGGCCGCCTTCCTCATCCCCGTCTTCATCATCTTGGTGAGTCTGAAATGGATGCGTGCCTATAAAGACATCAACCTTCTGAAATGCTTCTTTGGCTTGACCTTGATCATGATCTGGTGCTCCGTATGTTTCGCCAAGTTCCTTGCTCCTGCCTTCAGCAGCAGCATCTTCAACCCAGGCGGCGACCATGGGCTCTTTTGCGCCCAATACATCGAGAACATGATAGGCACCCCCGGCCTCATCGCCATCCTTGCCGCCGTAGCCATCGCCTTCCTCGTCTATCTGAGCGCCGAGACGGTGTATTTAGTCCAACACATCCTCAACCCCCTCAAAATCTTCGAAAAAATACCCTTCACCATCACCAACAAGCCAAACAATGCCGGAAGCGACAACAAGAAAGAGAAGTCGATTGTCAGCGTCCTTTCACCTTCCACCCAGGAATACGACGACCCCACTCCCACCGAGGTGACCTTCACCGATGATGACGAAGTGAACGTGGTGGACGGAGAAAGCAAGGAAGAGAAGAAACCTGAATTTGGCACCATCCGTCCTCGCAAGCCCAAGAAAGAAGTAGGATTGGAAATCGAGGTAGGCAAAGACGAAGAGCGAGCCACAGGCAACACGGTGGACGGAGATCCACTGAGCACCCCCATCAACCCGAAGGAGCCCTCCACCCAATACAAATATCCGACACTCAACCTCCTCAAGCATTATGAAGACGACAGCAGGCCCAACATCGACGAGGATGAGTTGAAAGCCAAAAAGGACCAAATCGTGAAGGCACTGAACAGCTTCAACGTAGCAATACGTGAGATCAAGGCCACCGTGGGTCCCACCATCACTCTCTATGAGATCACCCCCGCCGAGGGCGTGCGCATCTCCAAGATTCGCAACTTGCAGGACGACATCGCCCTGAACCTTGCAGCCCTTGGCATCCGCATCATCGCCCCCATCCCCGGCAAAGGCACCATCGGCATCGAGGTCCCAAACAAAAAACCCAGCATCGTGTCGATGCGCAGCATCCTCGACTCGAAAAAGTTCCAAGAGTCGAAGATGGAGCTCCCCATCGCCTTGGGCAAGACCATCACCAACGAGGTGTTCATGGTAGACCTGGCAAAAATCCCACACTTGCTGGTCGCCGGCGCCACCGGCCAAGGAAAGTCGGTTGGCCTTAACGCCATCATCACGTCATTGCTTTACAAGAAGCACCCCAATGAGTTGAAACTGGTGCTCATCGACCCGAAGAAGGTGGAATTCAGCGTCTATTCTCCCATCGCCGACCATTTCATGGCCTCCGTTGATGACGACGATGAAGTCATCATCACCGATGTGACGAAGGTTGTGCGCACACTGAAGAGCCTTTGTGCACTGATGGACCACCGTTACGACATGCTGAAGATGGTCAAGGCTCGCAACGTGAAGGAATACAACCAAAAATATGTCAACCACCAACTCAACCCCGCCGAGGGCCATGAATACATGCCTTATATCGTGGTGGTCATCGACGAGTTCGGCGACCTTATCATGACCGCCGGCAAGGAGATTGAACTTCCCATCGCACGCATCGCGCAGTTGGCCCGAGCCGTGGGCATCCATATGGTGATTGCCACCCAGCGCCCCACCACCAACATCATCACTGGCAACATCAAGGCCAACTTCCCTGGCCGCATGGCGTTCAGGGTGATGCAGATGATCGACTCCCGCACCATCCTCGACCGTCCCGGTGCCAACCAGTTGGTGGGTCGTGGCGACATGCTCTTCCTCAGTGGCAGCGACCTCATCCGTGTGCAGTGTGCCTTCATCGACACCCCTGAGGTGGAGACCATCAACGACTACATCAACAAACAGCCCGGGCCTACCGCTCCAATGGATCTTCCGGAGCCTGTCGCCGATGAAGGGATGATCGACAGCGGCGGCAGCAGCATAATGGAAGGAGGTTCCAAACTCGACCCCATCATCGAGGAAGCCGCCCGCTCCATCGTGCTTACCCAACAAGGTTCCACCAGTATGATCCAGCGCCGATTCTCCATCGGTTACAACCGTGCCGGCCGATTGATGGATCAATTGGAGAAAATAGGCATCGTTGGCCCCGCCCAGGGCAGCCGGCCTCGAGACGTGTTGATACCCGACGAAAACAGTCTCAACAACCTTTTCATGAGAATGAAGGAGGAAGGGGGAATGTGATACAATTAATAATTTATAATTAGCCTTCGGCCGAAGTTGCTCACGCTTAATCGCAACTTTGAAGATTGAGTTGGGTGCGTCCATTTTTCAAATGGTCTGATTAATCTAAATGCCTTGTGCTACGTCAAAGGAAATGTGGCGTGACAAGGCGTCATATCGCAAGAACAAAGATAAGAGTTTTTCAGGACAAACATTAACATTTAAACGACGAGAACAATGAAAAAGACCATCATCCTCATCCTCTGCATCATCTGCGGGATGAACATACAAGCGCAAAACGCCGCAAAGGCACGCCAGATACTCGACAAGACCGCCACTGTAATAAACAACAGAGCCGGTTCATGTGCCAGTTTCACCATCACGGGTGAAAAGACCAACACGTCTGGCAAGATTTACATCAAAGGCAACAAGTTCATGGCCTCCACACCGGAAGCCTCCGTCTGGTATAATGGCACCACCCAGTGGACCTATATGAAGAATACCGAAGAAGTGAACGTCAGCAATCCCAACGAAGCCCAACAAGCACAGATGAACCCCTACAAGTTCATTACATTATATAAAAGCGGCTACACATTGAGTATGAAGAACGTTTCCGGAGGCTATGAGGTACACCTGGTGGCCCAGAACCAGAAACGTGGCATCAATGAGTTGTATATCACGGTGAGCAGCAGTACGTACATCCCCTCCAAGGTGCGCATGTGCCAAGGCAGCAAATGGACGAACATCACCATCAGCAATTTCAAGGCTGCGAACCTCAGCGACGCCTTTTTCAACTTCAACTCCAAGGACTTCCCCAACGCAGAAGTAATCGACCTCAGATAAGACAACCATGGGCAACGGAAAGAAAATGAGCCGATGGGAAACCATCAAGACCCTTCGGCGCCACAGCAGTTTGTCGGAGAAACGCCATCCGGCCTTTGCACAGAACAAGGTGGGCAAGGTGTTTGCCTACATCATGTTCGGACTATGTATCTTCTACTTGATGTTCCTCTCTGTGCCCCTCGCCTTGGCAGCCAACGCGCAGAATCAACACACCGCCAGTGAATTGATGTTCGGTTTTCTCCCGTTCATCCTCGCGGTGGATTTCTATTTCCGTTTCTTCTTGCAGCAGACACCCTCGCAAGCCATCAAGCCTTACGTACTGCTGCCATTGGGGAAGTATGCCTGCATCGACAGTTTCATCTTCAACTCCGTCACCAGCACGGGCAACCTGATCTGGCAGGCGCTGTTCATCCCCTACGCCATCATGTCCATCCTTTTCGTTGAAGGCTTCTGGAACACCTTGGGTTTTCTCCTTGCCTACCAACTCTGCATCTCAGCGAACAGCCTTTGGTACATGCTCGCCCGCACGTTGGTGAACAGGAAATACTATTGGTGGTTGCTTGTCCTTGCCGTGACGGCGCTGATGTTCTCCCCTTGGTACATCGGTCACGATGCCGGCATCAATCAACTATGCGAGACTTACGCCGTCATAGGCGAGGGAGCCCCTCATTGGTCGCCTCTGGTGTTCGGCGGTATCTTGTTGGTCATTGCCCTACTCGTTGCCATCAACCGCCGTGTGCAATACTACAGCGTGTATGCCGAGTTGAGCAAGACTGAAACCACGAAAATCAAGCACGTATCCCAGTTGCGGCAGTTTGAACGCTTCGGCGAGGTGGGCGAATACCTGAAATTGGAGGTGAAGAGCATCATGCGCAACAAGAACATCCGCAAGGGTTTCATCAGTGCCAACATCCTGATTCTCTGCTTCAGCCTCGCCATCTCCTTCACCGAAGTCTATGGCAGTGGGATGACAAAGTTCCTTGTGGTATACAACTTCGCCATCTACGGTGCCATGCTCCTTGTGAAGGTGATGTGCTATGAGGGCAACTACATCGACTGCCTGATGGTGCACAAGGAGAATATCCTCCAACTACTGAAAGCCAAGTATTTCCTCTACTCCACCCTTCTCTTGCTGCCAATGCTGCTGATGCTCCCCACTGTGTTCATGGGCAAATGCAGCCTGCTGATGCTCATCGCCATCATGCTGTTGGTGGCAGGTCCGGTACATGCTTGCTTCCTTTACATGGCGATTATCAACAAGCAGGCCATTCCCCTGAACACGAAATTCATCGGCAAGGGCAGCATGGAGACCAGCTTCTTGCAAGTGGCGGTAGAAATAGCCGCCTTCACCCTTCCCTTGTTGCTTCTCAACCTGACGCCTTTGATGTTTGGCAAGACAGGTGGCGCGATAGCATTGATGGTGCTGGGCCTTGCCTTCATCGTCACCTACCGCTTCTGGATACGCGACATCTACCGCCGTATGATGAAGCGACGTTACGAAAACCTGGAGGGGTTCCACGCATCGAGATGACTGGAGTGCCGGCGAAGCCGGCACCTGCGTAAGGAGAGTTAAAGAGGAGTTTTTTTTAGGAGTTAAAGAGGAGTTAAAAAGGAGTTAAAGGGGAGTTAAAGGGACATATGATCACTTCTCACCACCCCAAATGACGTTTTTAACATATAATGGCCGTGTAATGAGACATGTAATTATCATATAATTGAAATATGAATGGCGGTGCACCTGGTGGTGCACCGCCATCATTATCCGTTTTCCGTATGCGCCGGTTTGGCCGGCGCTTTCCATTGCACTAATTTTCAATCTTCAATTTTCAATTTTCAATTT
>JAFWSS010000116.1 GCA_017524385.1 Prevotella sp. | reverse complement strand
CTACGAAATAAGAAGAATTGATCCGGAGAGAGTAGGTGATGAGCGCGATTTATCCGCGGATTACATCATCTGTCAGGCGGAAGTACTGGATTCTGCTTTTGAAGAGATGTTAATCAGCAGAGGATATAGATTTCTGGACAGGTTGCTTTGTTTTGAAATAGAAGTGAATGCTGTTAAAGGGTTTAGTATTGGTATGGTTCCGGATGTGCTTTTTTCATATGATGAAGAATATGATGATTCGGTATATCACACTGCTTTTCAGGCATTTACAACAGATCGAAGATTCCACTTGAATCCTGTTTTTGATCAGCAAGCAGCGAACGATGTTATTGAAGCATATATCAATTATTATAAACGAAAAGGATTTAGAATATATAAAGCGAAGTATGGTGGTGAGCTATTAGGATTTACCATTGTGGACAATGTTGATACTAATAGAAACTATTTTGAAAACGTTCTGGGAGCTACTAAGCCAGGGATAAAGGGAAAGGCGATTGCAGCATTGTTGTATAGATTCATGATGAGAGCAGAAGGAGAGAAATATAGAAAATATGTTGGATGTGTCTCTTCTTCAAATCTAGCATCTATAAATCTACATAATGCGTTAGGTGGTCGGGTAAAAAGAATATATGATGATTTCATTTCGTCGTCAAGCAGGGGTTACGCTTCGCTCCACCACCTGCCTGTGGTCTTCCCAGCCCTTCGGGCTTCACTTCACAACCGGTAGCCATACAAGATAAATCCTAGTTTTGCAAGATGTTTTTACTTCCGAAACTTAAGAACATAAATTTTTGAATAATTAGATGGCAATTATATGTTGAGAAAGATTTCACACGAATTTCCACGAATTGCCCATAAATTTTTGAATAATTAGATGGCAATTATATGTTTCCGACGTTTCATCTTTTTCCGCAGACCCACACTATTTTAGAAAGGCCAATGCCGTCCAAAGATATCGTGCCGTTGGTGCGGACAGACCTTTTGAGCAGCGTGATGTCACCCGTCTTGGCATCCACGGTGAAAAGGTCGTAGGAGCCGGGAGATACGGTGATGGAGGCGTTGTTTTCTCTTATATAAATAAGGTGTTGCCTTTTCCCGTCGGAGATGACCAGGCATCCGTCGCCCTCTGTCGGTTGCATGTGGGCGATAGCCTCCAGGAGTCGCAGCTGTTGAGGCGAGGCGGTGGCGGCACGTAGTGGGATGTTGGGCAGGGAACCTCCGGCGAAGAGCACCGCCCACCCTTGTGTGTCGTAGCCCTGGGAGTAGTAGGTGACCGCCTTTTCGGGAGCAAGGTCTCTACACTCACGCACGGCGCGGTAGACCTCGTCGAAGCCCGTCTTCCCCACCTTCATCTTACGCATCCATTGGCGTGGCGCCATGTTACGCCCCTCCTCGGGAGCCCACAGCCCATCCGTGTTGTAGTGCCAGTAGCGGATGTCGATGATGTCGACCACCTGTCTCAGTCGTGCATCGGCCAAGATGCTGTCTTGGGCGTCCTTCGTGCAACTGAGTGCCACGAGGGGATGGAGCCCTGTCTCCTCCTCCCATTCCGCGATGGTCTCCAACCAGAAACGGGTGAAGTGAAGCGGTCCTGTATATTCCGCGCTGAGGAGGTGTATCACGTTGGGCTGTTCCTTCATCTGTTCGAGGCACATGCGGATGTATTGCTTGTGGAGGGGTCGCAGCGTGGCGTTCGTCTCGTCATAGAACTGTTCTGCCATGAAGATGCGCTTGTCGCCGGCGAAAGGCACCGGTTCGGGGAAGTCGGTGCCGTTGATGTTGTTCACCGGTCGCCAGGGGCAGTCCACCCAGTGCGCCCCCGCCTCCAGGATGTTGTGTTGGAAATAATGCTCGTGGAAGAGCAGGATGCCGCTGTCAGCCGCCTTGTCCGCAAAAGTGTTGAGGCGGTGCCAGTACCAGAGGTTGGGCCGTGTGAGGTCATAGCGAGAGAGACCGTCCCATGCCGTGCCCTGTCCGCTGCGCGAGAAAGGCTGTTCGTAGAACGGCGCCCAGACATCGCCGTCGGCCCTCCGCACCCGTTCGTGGTCGGTGCGTCTCAGGTCGTACCACAGGCCGTAGTTGTGATGCAGCGCGGCATAGCCGTGTGAGGAGAGCCATGCCACCACGCTGTCGAGGCGGTCGGTCCATCCTGTCCCCTCCCTGCCGGGCACGAAGCGCGTGACAGCCGGCTTGGCATCCCGTGCCACGAAGTTGTCCTTCACCCTTCCGCTCCACCAGGGGATGTCATATTCGTTGCCCGTGAGCAGGAGGTTGTCGCCAAGGAGATGGCCGTTGGCGAGGGAGATGACGGGAGGGGCGTTCACCCCACCCCTTCGAGAGGAGGAGAGAAGCGCACGGCTGTTGTGGTTTCGGGCGGGCACAATTTTCAATCTTCCATTTTCAATCTTCAATATTTCTTCCATCCATTTTTCCATGGTGAGGCGCGGTTGTGTGAGCGACTCCTGCGCCATCTCCATCGCCTGTTCCACGGTGGGAGAGGAGGTGGCGTTGGTGGAAAGGGGTAGGAGGTGAGCCAGACTGTCGATGAAAGCGGTGAGGTCGGTGCGGGCTGCGTGTCGTGTGGAGAGACGTTGTTGCAGTTGGTCGTAGAAGAGCGAGCGCGGACTCACGTGGTCGTTGCTGCTCGTCCATTCGCCGTTGCCGGTGAGCGTTCCCCAGCAGCCGTGGCCGCTGCTGCGGTTGTCGGCATCGGGGGAGTAGCATTCGATGGTGGAGGCGGTGCACTGCCAGAACATGGAGTTGGCGGTGTTCCATCCCGTGCCGAACTGGAACTGTTCGAGGTTGGCGAATCGCAGGTCGTTGCCATCGATGTTGACGATGTCGAAGAGCAGTCCTGCCGCCCATGAACCGATGCTGCCGCTGAAGCCGAGCGACTCCTCCCCCTCGCACTGCACGAAGGCGTTGGGTCCTGCGGCACAGAAACCGGCGGCGAAGTCGTGGATGCCCTGTCGTGAGATGCAGCGTTGGAAGAGGCACTGTTGTCCTCGTGTGAGGAAGACGTTGCGGCGCCATCCTCCCGTTTCCGAGACGGGTTCTGTTGCGATGCAGTCCTCCACGGTGATGCGGCTGGTGTGTTTCTGCAGGTTGACGGCGCTTCCCGCGAGGTGTCGGAAGTTGACACCTCGCACCCAACAGTCGCGGGTGTGTTCCATGAAGATGCCGTCCCAGCAGTGGTCCTCGTCCTTGGCGTTCCACGTGTTTATGGCAGCCTCCAGCGTCAGGTCTTCCACGCCGCACTCGGTGAGTTCGCCTTCCGGGGAGTGACGAATGACGAACGCGCCGCCGTAGTCGGGGTCGAGGGAGGTGGTGATGGGTGCGTCGAGGGTGATGGTGTTGCCGTCGACTGTTGTTACGGTGCGGTCCCATGTGATGTCGATGTCGGTGGGTTTCCATCCTGTGTAGTCAAGCCCTCCGCCGAAGTCGGCCATCCCCAGGTGGTCTATCCACGCACGGGTGCAGGGCCGCGTGATGAGGATGCGGTCGCCGGGGCGCAGCGTGTTGTGGTCGAGTGGGAGGGAGGTGCTGCCGGCAGCCACTTTGCCGGTGACGTGCAGCGTGTCGCTGCCGATGGCCTTTGGTGCAGTGCCTTCCACATAGACGATGGCACCTCGGTCGGGACCATGAAGGGTGACGATGGTCTTGTCGCGTCCCATTCCGCAGAGGGTGACGCCGGAGGTGGTGATGCGCAGCGGGTGGTCGAGGCGGAACGTCCCCTCGTCGAGCACCACGGCGCCGCGATGGCCTGAGCGGTTGGCTTTCTGCCGTGACACCTGGTCGATGGCGGCCTGGATGGTGGCAGAGCAGTCGCCCTCCTGCCACGGTACGAAAACGGCGGCGTTGACGGATGGGATGGTGCGTTCGGAGGCGTGGTAGCCGCATGTGGAGTAGTCCATGGGGACATACAGCTCCTTCTTCGGCTTCGGCTGTCCCATGAGAGGGAGGGAGAGGGCGAGGAGCAAGGTCAAAGGGCGGGATGTGGAGGGATGATGCATTCTCTTTAGGGACTTTAAGGTCTTTAGGGTCTTTAGGGTCTTTAGGGTCTTTAAGGACTTTAAGGACTTTAGGGTCTTTAGGGTCTTTAGGGTCTTTGGAGGCACTAATATCCCCTTTTTTCTTTTCTCATCTTTGCCATTCTTTCTGAAAAACCACCTTCTTTTAGGAACTGTTCTTCAAGGCTCTTGAGTTGCCTGAACAGCAAATAGTCGGCTTGGCGGATTAGGATGATGGCCATGTTGGCGATGGTCTCCGGGGGACGTGTGGCGCACAGTTTCAGGAAATAGTCGGGGTCGTGGTGTGTTTTGCCCAAGTTGCGCATGGCCTCCCATTCCTTGGAGTGTTCCTCCCATATGCGGTGCCCATGGGTGCGCAAGTAGTCGTAATAGTCTTCAAGCAGTTCCTGAAGACTGGCTTTCGCTACATTCACCAGTTTGATTTCAGTCTTCTGGGAGGTGGCAGATGCAGCACAACCCTCGATGATGTTTTGTTTGCCTGAGCGTGCAGCTTGTATCATTTGGTCCATGGTGCGGTCTTTAGGAGAAAGATACCGATGGCAGAAAAAGTAGGTCATCTCATAGATCACCGCTGTTTTCTGATAAGACTTCAGTTCCCTGAAATCGCCCACATGTTTGATAAGGTTATCACTCATAATGTGTTTTTTTTAAAGTGCTTGAAGATGCTGATTTTTAAGAGTCTTTGGATTTGCTAAAGTAGGAAGATACGCTGACACTTCCAAATCTTTGTGATGGGAAACGACTTTTTTAAGGATTTTTATACAAGTTTTAAGGAATCTTTGCGGGGAATACGCAGTTATTTGAAAAGAGGGCGCGATAAGGTTTTTTAGGGTCTTTAGGGTTTTTAGGGTCCACATTAGCGGAAAAACAATGGGTACATGTCAGCCTTTGACGTGTCTAATCATAAAGACAGCATCCTTATGGACAACCAAACTCCTCCTTCCAACCACAAACCGCCCTTGCAGACCTTTTCCTGCAAGGTCAGGCCGTTGTCTTTTGAAGAAAAGGAAGAACTCCGTATAAGAATCCTCGTAGGAATGGCTATTCGACGGAAGACGTGGCTTTGACGTTTCCTACGACTTTTGGGAATCATTTCAAACGCGACAAGGATGGCATTGCAACAAACGGTGTGGCTGTAGGGGCGGGTCTTGTGCCCGCCCCCAAAATTCTCCAATTCTAAAATTCGGGATGATAAAAATTATAATGATTATCCGCTTGTATCCGAAGGGCGGCCTGAAAGGCCAGCAAGCACATAGCCCAAGGCAACGCCTTGGGTGTCAAGATGTTCATAGTCGCCCTGTAGGGGCATAAGCATTTGTAGATGAAAGGCTTATGCCCCT
>JAFWSS010000007.1 GCA_017524385.1 Prevotella sp. | reverse complement strand
GAAAATTGTCTTTCAGGAGATAAAGGGACATATCTCTGCTTGTGGGGAGTTTGGGGAGTCTTTCATCGCCTGGAGGGTGGTTCAAAGCCTCCGCTTCCTGGGGGTGGCGGGGGGACCTGCCCCGTCTCCTCATCCAGTGTAGGCCGCATGTTCACAGGCATGGATACGGAGTCTTGCCCATGCCTGCCGCCTGCTGGCATGCCGTTGGACCTTGCAGCCGCATCGCCCTCCTCGGAGTTTTCTCCCGGCGGTGCGGTGTGCATCTTCATGAGTTTGAGGTTGCTCACGGCCATCACCTTCAAACTGCTGACTTCTGTATTGTCATTCCCTTTCCCCAGATAGACGAATCCGCTCACTCTCTTGATGCCAATGCGATCGTTGTCCTGGAGTTGCACGGTGAAATGATCGTCCCTGGAACAATGCATGATCTGAGAAGTCGTACTGTCGTTGGCGAATGTCACGGTGAGCATCGCCACTCCATCCCTCACGCCGCTTTGGAAGAGGAACTGGCAGTCGAAGGAGAGAATCATCTTGTCGCCCTCGTGGTATGTGGTGTCTGCCTTGAGGTCGAAGTCGACATAGTTGTATGGCGCCATGGGCATGAGCACCATGGTTTGTGTGTTGCTCCACACGGTTGCGGTGTCGCCCTGTGAAGCCATGCCCTCAAACTGACTGATTTCGTTGGCTGTCGCTCCAAGTGCAATGGCGTCGTTGTTGAGCCTCTTGGAAACTTTCTGGTAGATGTCGTGGAGGAGTTTGGTGTGACGGTAGTAATAGACGAGCGAGGAGTCGAACTTCGCCTCGCTGACCCCGTGTTTCCTAAGCGCCGCCTCCCTGTAAGCCTGTCTTCTGAACGCCAGTTCCTGGTTGCCACCCTCGGTGTAGGCGATGCCGTCGGCCACGAGATAGTCGTAAATGATGTCCTCCATTTTTCCCGGCTGCAAGTATTCCTTGGGCACATGCGGCTTGCATCCCACGAGAGTCGTGGCCATGCATGCCAACCAGCATATGAAAAGAAATACCGCCGCCCTTCTCATCATTCACTTGTTTTTTTATCCTCTTTTGCAACAGCACCTTCCTGGAAGGAACGGTCGGAATCGTCGGAGTCCTCGGAATCGTCGGAGTGGTCAGAATCTTCAGAGTCGTCGGAATGGTCAGAGTGGTCGGAATCTTCAGAGTCGTCAGAACGGTCGGGGTCGTCGGAGTTTTCGGACTGGTCGGAGTTTTCAGACTGGCCACTGGAGAAGAGTGATACTTCCGACAATTCCTTTCTACAGAAGAGCAATAGGGCCACGACACCCACGCTGATGCAGGAGTCGGCGAAATTGAAGATGGGACTGAAGAAGATGAACTGCTCCCCTCCGTAGAAAGGCACCCATTCGGGCAGCACGGTGTTGATGATGGGGAAGTAGAACATATCCACCACCTTCCCATAGAACATATCGGCATATCCATCACCCCATGCCACGAATTCCGAGAGGTCATAGGGTGTGGACTCTGAGAAAATCCTGCCGTAGAAGAGGCAGTCGATAAGGTTTCCCAATGCTCCCGTAGCAACCAGTGTGAGGCAAATGAGGTATTTCCAATTCGCCCCTTTCGTCACCTGTCTGACGATGTACCATGCGATGACGACGACGGCGACGAATCGGAACGACGTGAGGGCAAACTTGTTGATGAATGTTGCCCCATACGCCATCCCCTCGTTTTCGATGAAGAGGATGTAGAACCAGTCGAAGACCTTGATGGACTCATGCAGGCACATATTGGTCTTGACCTCGATTTTGACAACCTGGTCAATCACAAGCAGGAGGATTGCCATGACAAGTACCACCCTCCCCTTCATCGCCTTCGATGCCGCCATGCCTATTTCTTCCTAGCGTTCTTCGATGCCACTGTGAGTGTGGCGTGAGGCACCATGCGCAGTCTCTCCTTGGGAATCAGTTCGCCGGTGATGCGGTCGATGCCGTATGTTTTGTTCTCGATGCGCACGATGGCGGCCTCCAGCCCTTGAATGAATTTCTGCTGTCTTCCAGCCAGTTGCATCAGTTCCTCCTTGCTTTGTGTGGCACTACCCTCTTCGAGCACCTTGTATGTGGGCGATGTGTCGTCTACATCGTTGCCGTCAAGGTTCATGAGTTGCCTCATCATCTGGTTGTAGTCACGGTAAGCAAGTTTCAGTTTCTCGTTGATGATGGCCCTGAACTCTTCCAGTTCCTCATCGCTGTAACGTGTCTTGTCTGCCATAGTCTTATAATGTTCAAAGTAAAGTATGTTAATGTCTATATTTTTTTTAGGAGTATTTTTTAGGAGTTAAAGAGGAGTTAAAAAGGAGTTAAAGAGGAGTATTTTTTTTAGGAGTTAAAGAGGAGTTAAAAAGGAGTTAAAGAGGAGTTAAAGGGACATATGTCTGCTTGTTGTTTTTACTTCTCTATTCCTTGCTCTTTACTTCTCTATTCCTTGCTCTTTACTACCTTGTTCCTTTCTTTTTACTACCTTGTTCCTTATCTTTTTACTACCTTGTTCCTTTCTTAGGATATTCAAGTATCAATTGGTTTTGCTCACTTGGATGTTGACTTTGAAGTCTTCGAAATCCACCTCCGTGCCATCGTTCTTTGCAAACGTGACGTCGTCGGCGAGCACCTGTGTCTTGACATAGCCTCCGAAAGCCTCCATGGCCTTCTCGAGCGGTTGTGAGGGGTCGATGACGACACTGATGCGGTCGGTGATTTCCATTCCTGCATCCTTGCGCATCTTCTGCACGCGCTTGACGAGTTCCCTTGCCATTCCTTCGTTGATGAGTTCCTCGGTGAGCGTCACCTCCAGGGCGACGGTGAGGTTGCCCTCGTTGGCGACGAGCCATCCCGGGATGTCCTCGCTGATGATTTCCACGTCGGCGGCGTCGATGTCGATGGGCTGTCCTTCAACGGTGATGGGAAGCGTGCCGTCGGTCTCGAGTTGGGCTATCTGCTGCTGGTCGAGTGCGGCTATGGCGGCGGCGACGCCCTTCATCAATTTGCCGTATTTCTTACCCATGGTGCGATAGTTGCACTTCACCTTCTTCACAAGGAGTGCCTCGCCCTCGGCAAACTGCAGTTCCTTGACATTGACTTCGTTGAGGATGGTGTCGGCGACGACTTCGATACGCTCCTTCTGCTGCTGGTCTACGGCAGGCACGATGATTCGCTTGAGCGGCTGGCGCACCTTGAGGTCGGCCTTGCGCCTGAGCGAAAGCACCATGGAGGTGATGACCTGTGCCATCTCCATCCGGGCTTCCTTCTCAGTCTTGATGAGCGACTCGTCGGCCACGGGGAATCGTGTGAGGTGCACGCTGTCGGCCTCCGCCGCTCCCGTTGCTGCTGTGAGGTCGATGTAGAGCCTGTCGGCAAAGAAGGGTGAGAAGGGTGCGAGGAGTTTGGCGATGGTGACAAGGCAGGTGTAGAGTGTCTGATAGGCACTGAGCTTGTCCTTGTCCATCTCCTTCCCCCAGAAGCGCTTGCGATTGAGACGCACATACCAGTTGGAGAGATGCTCGTCGACGAACTCGTCGATCATGCGTCCCGCCTTGGTGGGCTCGAAGTCAGCCAGGCTTTCGTCGACGGCCTTGACGAGGGAGTTGAGTTGGGAGATGACCCATTGGTCGATTTCCGGCCTCTCCTCTACGGGCACCTGTGGCAGTGTGCTGTCGAATCCATCGACGTTGGCATAGAGGGCGAAGAAGGAATAGGTGTTGTAAAGTGTACCGAACAACTTGCGTTTCACCTCGTCCACGCCCTTGGGGTCGAACTTGAGGTTGTCCCAAGGCTGGGAGTTGGTCATCATATAGAAACGGAGTGCGTCGGCGCCGTATTTCTCGATGGCCTCGAAGGGGTCGACGGCGTTGCCGAGCCTCTTGCTCATCTTGTTGCCCTTGGCGTCCTGAACAAGGCCCGTGGAGATGACATTCTTGAATGCCACGCTGTCGAAGACCATTGTTCCGATGGCATGGAGGGTGAAGAACCATCCACGTGTCTGGTCGACGCCCTCGCTGATGAAGTCGGCGGGGAAGGCCTTTCCCTCGTCCACGAGTTCTTTGTTTTCGAAAGGATAGTGGATTTGTGCGTAAGGCATGGACCCCGAGTCAAACCACACGTCGATGAGGTCGGTCTCGCGCTTCATGGGATGCCCCTTGGATGACACGAGGACGATTTGGTCGACATAGGGTCTGTGGAGGTCGATGCGTTCGTAATTCTCCTTGACATAGTCGCCAGGGATGAAACCTTTGTCTTTCAATGGGTTCGTCGTCATCACGCCGGCGGCGACAGCCTTCTCAATCTCGTTGTAGAGTTGTTCGACAGACCCGATGCAGATGGCCTCGCCATCCTCCTCGCAGACCCAGATGGGCAGCGGGGTGCCCCAGAAGCGGCTGCGGCTGAGGTTCCAGTCGTTGAGGTTCTCCAGCCAGTTGCCGAAGCGTCCCGTTCCCGTGGACTCCGGCTTCCAGTTGATTTCGAGGTTGAGTTGCGACATGCGTTCCTTGCATGCGGTGCTCTTGATGAACCAGCTGTCGAGGGGATAATAGAGCACGGGCTTGTCGGTCCTCCAGCAATGGGGATAGTTGTGCTCATGGCGCTCGATCTTGAAGGCCTTGTTCTCCGTCTTGAGATCCATGCAGATGGCGATGTCGAGGGTCTCGTCCTTCTCGGTGAGCGTCTCGTCGTAGGCGTTCTTCACGAACTTCCCGGCATATCGGCTCCAGAGCGGGAGGTTGATGTTGCTCTCCACGAATGCGGGGTCGAGGTCTTCCACGGCGAAATACTTGCCTTGGAGGTCGACGACAGGCCTTTGCCTCCCTTTCTTGTCGACCATCACGATGGGTGGCACGCCCGACTGCTTGGCCACCATGGCGTCGTCGGCACCGAAGTTGGGTGCGATGTGCACGATGCCTGTACCGTCCTCGGTGGTGACATAACTGCCAGGGATGACGCGGAAGGCGCCGTCGGCGAGGGGTTTCACCATGGGGAGGAGTTGTTCGTAGTGCATTCCTACGAGGTCGGTGCCTTTATAATGTGCCACGATGGTCCATGGGAGCACCTTGTCGCCTTTCTTGAAGCCTTCAATGTCGGCGTCGCGTCCTTTCTCGTTGAAATAGGCTGAGAGCCTTGCCTCTGCCATCACCACGGTGATAGACTCTGCGGTATATGGGTTGTAGGTCCTGACGGCGACATAGTCGATTTTGGGTCCTACGCAGAGTGCGGAGTTGGCTGCGAGTGTCCACGGCGTGGTGGTCCAGGCGAGGAAGTAAGGCTTCCCCCACCCTTCCATCTCCGGCTTGGGGTCGATGATGGCGAACTGCGCCGTGCAGGTGGTGTCCTTCACGTTGCGGTAGCATCCGGGTTGGTTGAGTTCGTGGCTGGAGAGGCCTGTTCCTGCAGCGGGTGAGTAGGGTTGGATGGTGTAGCCCTTGTAGAGCAGTCCCTTGTCATAGAACTGCTTGAGGAGCCACCAGAGTGTCTCGATGTATTTGTTGTCGTAGGTGATGTATGGGTTGTCGAGGTCGACCCAGTAGCCCACCTTCTCTGTCAGTTCGTCCCACTCAGCGGTGAACTTCATCACGTCCTCTCGGCAGCGGCGGTTGTAGTCCTCCACGGAGATGTATTTCGGACTCTCTGTGTTGTCGATGTCGGCCTTGGTGATGCCCAGTTCCTTCTCAACGCCCAGTTCCACGGGGAGTCCGTGGGTGTCCCATCCAGCCTTGCGTTTCACCTGGTATCCCTTCATCGTCTTGTATCGGTTGAAGGTGTCTTTTATGGTTCGTGCGAGGACATGGTGGATACCGGGGTGGCCGTTGGCCGATGGGGGCCCTTCATAGAAGACAAACTCAGGGCAGCCCTCGCGCTCCTCAACGGAGCGACTGAAGACGTTACCTTTTTTCCATTGTTCCAACACTTGGTTGTTGATCTCGGTCAGGTTGAGACCTTTGTACTCGGGAAATTTCTTGGCCATAATCGCAAGTATATATCTTATATCTTATTGGTTTTCAGACATTTTGAAATCTTTTCCAACATCAGTTGTAAAAGGTTTTTTCAATTAGGGTGCAAAGTTACGCATTATTTTTGAAAAACCCACAGCAAAGGTGCATTTTAACTTGATTTTACGAATGAGGGGGGAAGGGTGCAGGAATTCAGCGAAAATAATGTTATTGACATTATCAACACGAATTATCACGAATTATCAACACGGGGCAACACGAATTATCAACACGAATCAACACGAATTATCACGAATTAATCAAAAATTTTCAACAAAACGAGAGTGAAAATGAATCATAATAATCCCTCCAAGTTTTGTATGACTATGAGTAAATAATTTGAATGACTATATGGAACTCGCTAAGCGCTTGGATAGGCCGTGAACAAAAGGACGGTGCGCACATAGGGGTCGACGCCTCCGAGCGTCGCAGTGAGCAAGGGGCCGTGGACAAAAGGTTCGGTGCGCACATAGGGGTCGACGCCTCCGAGCGTCGCAGTGAGCAAGAGGCCATGGACAAAAGGTTCGGTGCACACATAGGGGTCGACGCCTCCGAGCGTCGCAGTGAGCAAGGGGCCGTGGACAAAAGGTTCGGTGCACACATAGGGGTCGACGCCTCCGAGCGTCG
>JAFWSS010000115.1 GCA_017524385.1 Prevotella sp. | reverse complement strand
TTATGCATGTCCGTACGATAGTCTGGAATGGCGGTGCGCATATAGGGGTCGACGCCTCCGAGCGTCGCACTCACGAGCAAAAACCCGTGAGCAAAAGGTCGGTGCGCACATAGGGGGCGACGCCTCCGAGCGTCGCACTCAAGAGCAAAAGTCCGTGAATTGAATGTGATGACTTACGGAGGGGGCCAAAACAGAGGGGCAAACCACGGCGACGCTGGGAAGCGTCGCCCCCTAAAAACACACCAAAGGAGATAAAAGGTCACAAAACCCTTTTCCTGCATATCACCCCGATGGAAACCATCACATCCAGAGGAGAGGAACATCAATTCCCGTTCAGCACCTTCAATCTTCCTTTGGCATAATCATCCCCTTGTGCAGCGGCTTTCTCATACCACTTCCTTGCCTCTGTCAGGTTCTTGGTCACACCTAAGCCATTTTCATACATATGCCCAAGGTTAGACTGACCGCTTGCATACCCCTGTTCTGCCGACTTGCGATACCATTTCACGGCCTCGGCGTAATCCTGGGACACACCATAGCCTTTCTGATACATATAGCCAAGGTTATTCTGACCGGTTGCATTCCCCTGTTCTGCCGACTTGCGATACAATTTCACGGCCTCGGCGTAATCCTGGGATACTCCATAGCCGTGACGATACATATAGCCAAGTTCACACTGACCGCTTGCATCCCCCTGTTCTGCCGACTTGCGATACCATTTCAAGGCCTCGGAAGAATCCTTGGACACGCCTAAGCCATGCTGATACATATATCCAAGAAAACTTTGTCCAGAAGCATTTCCTTGTTCAGCAGCCTTACGTAACCACTTGACGGCTTCGGCATAATCCTTAGCCTTGCCATTAGTTCCATAATAATAATCTGCACCCAAATCACGCATCTGTTGAGGTGTCATAGAACTTTCCGGTATCTTGCTCTCGATGTCCTTGATTTTATACTCCACGACTTTCATTTGTTCGCAGTTGCGGACATCGGGGTCGTTTTTGATTTTTTTCAATGCTGTGAGAGCCTGGTCGAGTTTCCCATCAACGACCAATTTGTCGATTCTCAACAACGCTGCATCAATTGCATCGCAGGCTGACTGAGAGAAAACGTTGGCTTGGACTGCCCAGAAGAGCAGGAAGATGCATTTGATTATTTTCATAATAGTCTATAGTTCTTAGTGGTGAGATATTGAAATGATGGTATGAATAGTGGTGACTTCGCCTTTGGAGAAAAGACCGATTTGTCCTGTTACGACATATCATTCCAATATTATTTAATCAAAGTCCCCATTTATCCAAATTTTTCTTGGATTGAGTAGCCCTGGTTTTCAAGTTCTGCACATCACTTCTTTTGGCATAACTTGGTGAAAGATTCTCTATTTGCCGAATATAGTTAAGAGCGGCATCAGGATTGGTTTTTACGACAGCATTGGCACTATTGTATAAGGAACGACATTTCTGCTCAATTTCCTTTTGCTTCTGCTCTTCCTTCTTTTTCTTGTCCTGCTCCTCTTTTAGTTTTTTTTCTTTTACCGCTTTCGCCGTATTGATTTGTGAGCGAAGTTTTGTCACATCACTCCTGCTGGAATATGTTTTCCCCAAGGCATTGATATTGTTGAGGGAAGCCAAAGCCCCATCATAATTGCCCTTGTTGTATGCCGTTCGAGCTTGAGAGAGATAATTCTTATATTTTGCCTCATTAGGGTCCTCCTTGGTGGTCTTGGGTTCATCCTTTTGGGGAGTATCCTCAGGTTTTGGCTCCACATCCGACTGTTTGGCAATGTCTTTCACTTGTTCGTTGGTGTCTGAAAGCCCCTGGTCGGAAGGCGAAGTTGTGGAATCTTCCTTTTCCCCTTCTGTATTCAAGGCGACAACAGGTTGTTCTTTCTGACCACCTTGTTCCGTCACCTGTCCTTTCTGGCCACCCTGGTTCTCCTCCTGTGGTGTATTGGAGTCACTAAAAACCCCCATGATGCTCAACAGGAAGAACAAAACGAGACCGGCGACAAGACCATAGCCCACCGCCTTGAGCCACCTGCGATTAAGTTTGGGTTCTGGGGTATCAACATTATCCCTTGGATTTTTCTGATTGTCAAAGCCAGCCAAGCCATCGACTTTACTCTCACCCGATGGAATGGTCGCTTCGCTATTGTCAGAAGGAGAATTGTCACCACTATCAGGCAAGATGGTATTGTCACGATCGGCAGCAGGGGAATTGGACGGAGCAGACAAATCGGTCTGGTCTGAGTGGTCTGGCAAATCGGTCTGGCCTGAATGGTCAGACAAATCGGTCTGGTCTGAGTGGTCTGACAAATCGGTCTGGTCTGAGTGGTCAGACGTGCCGGGCTTTGCGGAGAGGATGAAGACCTCATTGTCATCCTTTCCATTATTTTTATCATCCTTTTCTTCATGGCATCCTTCCTTGTAGTGGTTGATGAAATCCCGGATTTCTTTCACCGACTGCGGTCGGTCGCCTTTTTTTAGCGCCATCATCCATAGCACCAACTTTCTCATCATCGGACTTAGATGGTCTGGGAGAGGAATGGACAGATGCTTGTCGGACGAGGAGTCTTGGAAGATGTCGGAGAGTTGCGAAGGCTTTTCTCCAGTAAGCAAGCGAAACAGCGTGGCACCTGTGGCGTAGAAGTCGGTCCATGGACCCATGTTTTTCCTGTCATTATATACTTGCTCGAAAGGGGCATACCCAGGGGTATAGACGACCGATGATGAAGATATCGAGGCTTGAGCTGTGGAAGCATACTTGCTCGCCCCGAAATCCACCAGCACAACCTTGCCCTTCTTGTTCATCATGATGTTGGCCGGCTTGATGTCAAGGTGGCAGAGAGGCGGGTCTTCACTGTGGATGCAGTCCAAGGCATCCAACAACTGGTCGAGTATGGACATCACGCTGTCTTCGTCTAAAGGATGTTTTTCGCGTTTGATCTTGTCGTTCAGGCTCTCGCCCTCGATGAAGTCCATTACATAATAGTAAGTGCCATTCTCCTCGAAGGAGTCGTACACCGGCACCAGATGCGGGTTGGAGAGGTTGGCCAGACGGAGTGCCTCATCCATGAACCTCTCCCTCTGCTTCTCAAAAAAGCTCACGTTTTCATCCAAGGGCACAACCACCGTCTTCCCGTCCTTGCCACGTCCGCATACTCCACTCAGAAAACTTTCCTTTATGGCCACACGCTTTTTTAGCTTCACCAACGTAGCCTCGTAGGTGATGCCAAACCCTCCCTGACCAAGTTTTCGTTGAATGACATACTTGCCATCTTGAAGCGTTGTTCCTTCCTTCAAAACATTATTCTTTGCCATGGCGTTTTCCCGTTGTTGCTAAAGATGTTGCAAAAATATAAAAAAAGAAAGAAAGAACAAAGAAAATCAAAACGAAAATTGAAGATTGGAAAATGAAGAATATCGTGTGCGAACAAGCACAAGAGGCTGTATACACCCCAAGGAGGGAAATGGAACGCACTCCCCCTCCAAGGCTTGTCATTATTCACAAAGGGCAACTGATTCAAAAACAACAAATTGAAAACGAATCAAAAACTCCGTCCCCGTGATCTGAAAACTCCGTCCCCGTGATCTGTTTTCAACCTTCGATCATCAATTTTCTCACCACCTTGCAAGGGTTTCCTGCTGCGATGCAGTTGGATGGGATGTCCTTGACGACCACAGAGCCTGCGCCAATGGTAACGTTGTCGCCTATGCTCACCCCCGGAAGGATGGTGACACTTCCCCCTATCCACACGTTGTTTCCGATGTTGACAGGCTTGGCCCATTCCACCCTTGAGTTGCGGCGCACCGGATCGGTACTGTGACACGCGGTATAGATGCTCACATTGGGTCCTATGAAACAGTCGTCGCCGATGGTGACAGGTGCTTCATCGAGAACGGTGAAATTGAAATTGGCGAAAAACCGCTTCCCCACGCTAATCTGCTTTCCATAGTCGCAGCGGAAAGGCTGGTTGATAATCACTTCGTTGTCTGCCATATGGCCGAGCAAGGACTTGAGAATCTCGCGTTTGCGCTGCGTGTCAGCAGGAGGCAACGCGTTGTATTCCACTAGAATCTCCTGCGTCACCATCAGTTCTTCCAACAACTGCGGGTCAATAGCGGAATAACACTCCCCAGCAATCATTTTCTCCTTCTCAGTCATTGCTGTCGTTTCTATGGTCTCTTTGGTTTTATGTTACATTTTTTTGCACACCACCGCACCGGCATTATGGCTATGAAAAATCAATAGACCTTGAGTTTGTCGCCAACCTTGATTTGGTAGTCGGCATCGAGATGGTTGATTTTGTAAAGGCTGGCGAGGCGCATGCCATACAATTGCGAGATGAGATACATGCTCTCTCCTGCCTTCACCTCGTGTAACTGATTCTTATACCTCTTGTCGGCCTTCTTCTGCTTCTTGCGTAGATAGACGACATCCCCCTCCTTGAGTTGCTCATCCTTATCGCGCTCGTTGTATTTGGCGAGAGTGGAGGCCGACAGTCCCATCTCCTTTCCTATGCTCTCGAAAGTGTCACCCTTGCGGGCATAAACATAGTAGTTCTGGTTGTAAGCATTGATTTTGTGCACCTGGTAGGCAACCCTCCTTGCTGAGTTGTCTTCTTTTTCCGCCACCACGACCACATCTTCCACAGCGGCAGGTGTCATGGTATCGTATTGGTAGAGTTGATAGGTCTCAATGATGCTGATGAGTCTTTGCGCATATTTGGGGTTGGTGGCGTAGCCGCAGTCCTTGAGTCCCTGTGCCCATCCCACATAGTCGGTCATGCTCAGTTGGAACAACCTGCTGTAGCGCTCCCTGTAGGCCAGGAATTTGCTATGATCCTCATAACTTTCCCTAGCGGAGTTGTAAGCCCTGAATTTCTCCTGTTTCTGGTCGTCGTCGTGCCGGATGGTCCTTCCCGTCCATCCATTTGACTTGATGCCGAAATGGTTGTTGCCATAACGGGAGAGATAACTCTTCCCCGCACCGCTTTCGAGCAGTCCCTGGGCGAGCGTGATGCTTGCCGGTATGTGGTAAGTCATCATTTCCTCAATGGCGATATCCTTGTACTGGTCAATGTATGCCTGGTATTCAGCGTTCCACCTCACTTGCGCGAAAGCCATGGGAGCGCAAGCCAGCAGACACAAGATTGTGAAGTAACATTTTTTCATAATCCCTATCAATCATTCGCCTTCCACACACTGGCGGATGGCATTTGTTAGAAAAGTAGTAAAATAAGTGTCTTTATCTAGAAGTTGCTGCAAAGATAACAAAAAAACCACAAAAGTCAATCCCGTTTGCTTTTTTTAACTATCTTCTTCGAGGCTGGCAATCATTGTGTCATCATTCCAGTCAAATATCACATGTTCTTTATTAACACGAATGATCGAATTATAGCATTTTTCCACCTGCCGTGAGCAAAAGGTATGTGCGCATATCTCCGCCCCTGTAGGGTCAGGTCTTGTGCCTGACCGCAAAGGGGCGGGGATGTTGCACTCCGAGTGAGCATCCCGGGGTGTGGACACTGTCTTAGGGCGTAGGTTGTTCATCAAATTTCAACCGCACCTTTAAAATCTTCAATCTTCAATTTTCAATTGAATTAAAATCTTCAATCTTTCGAAACTCACTCCACTTCTATGATGTCAGACCACCGCGTGGTGTAGTTGGGACTTTTCAAGTCGCGCTTGATGGCCTGCGCAAACTGTCCCGCTTTTCCCTTTCCGCCTTTCGCCGTGTATTGTTGCGCACCCAGCACGATGGTTTCCGAGCCGTTGACCTTGTTGATGTGGTCCATCACCTCGTCGATTTTCCGCATCTTCTCATAATGCTCCGCGTCATAGTCCACGAAATTGGTCTGCACAGCTGAGTCTGAAGAGATGTCGAGCACCATCACCCCAGCCTTCTTGTATTGGAAACCAGGTATGAAAGCCATCTCCAGGCACCGCATGGCCGCCTGGGTGATGGGGATGTTGGAAGCCGACGGTGTGGGCAAGGCGACGGTGCGGAACATGCCATACTGCGGCAGGTCCTCCCTGAAATGGTTGGTATCTACAAAGACACCCACCACCTGTGCCACGGAATGCTGCCTTCTCAGTTTAGCGGCGCACTTCGCAGCATAGTTCGCCACGTGTGTCCTCACATCATCGAGACTCGTGAGGTTCTTGGGAAAGGAGCGGGAGGTGATGATGCTTTTCTTGGTGACCATCTCCATGTCGTCGACGGGAATGCAGTCGATGCCGTTGAGTTCCTTCCACGTGCGCTCCGCCACGATGTTGAAAGTGGCCCTCACCCACGACTGGGTGTGCGAGGCGAAGTCGTAGGCCGTGCGCACACCCATCGCCAACAACTTCCGCTCCCACCGCCTGCCGATGCCCCAGACATCGCCAATGGGAAGAAGTGTCAGGGCTATCTCCCGCTTGTTGTCGTCGTCGATGACGCAGCAGTGGTTGTAGGCCGGGTAGCGTTTTGCAAACCTGCTGGCCACCTTAGCCAAGGTCTTCGTGGGTGCTATGCCGATGCTCACCGGCATTCCAAGCCCCTTCAGGATGCTCCGGTAGAGGTCCTCGCCCCACGCCTTGAGGTCCACCTTCTCCATACCGTGAAGCATGCAGAAGCCCTCGTCGATGCTGTAACGATGAAACTCCGGCGAGGCGTTGCGCACCATGTTCATCAGCCGCCGCGTCATGTCACCATACAGTTCGTAATTGGAGGAAAAGGCATAAATATGGTGCTGTGGGAAAAGGTCCCTCAATTGGAAGAACGGCGTCCCGTCCTTCACCCCGAGACGTTTCGCCTCGTTGCTGCGCGCCACCACACACCCGTCGTTGTTGGAAAGCACGACGACGGGCTTGCCGACGAGGTCGGGCCTGAAGGCTCGCTCGCAGCTCACATAGCAGTTGTCCACATCAACGAGGGCGTACATTTTTTAAGGAGTTAAAGGGGAGTTAAAAGGGAGTTAAAGAGGAGTTAAAGGGACGTATGTTTGTTTCGCTAAGGAGTTAAAGAGGAGTTAAAGGGGAGTTAAAGAGGAGTTAAAGAGGAGTTAAAGGGGAGTTAAAGGGGAGTTAAAGGGACATATGTCTACTTCTTCACTTTTTTGAACATTTAGTAAAAGTAAAAAATAACTTGGTTCTGTTTTTAACATATAATTATGCATATAATTAGTCATAAATTTCTGTGCGTCAGAATTTTTGATTAATTTATGATAATTCTTGGACGAGCCAAGCGGCAGAGCCGAACGCATGTTCTTTATTATTCATCCCAATTTGTTTTTTTATCGTCACTTATAGTCAATTTCAGCACATTATATCAATCATATTTGAACATATGCCAATCATCTAGGCACGTGCCAGTTTTTGATGGTGTATTGCACCACTCCCCAGATGGTGAGTTGGTCCTCGGCGGTGATGCGAATGGACTGGAAATCCTTGTTGGCCGGCACAAGGTCGATGAAGCCCTCGTCGAGATGCGTATTGTCAAAGAATTTCACAGTATATTTGTTGTCATAATACGCCACCACGACGTCGCCGTTGCGCGGGATGAGCGAGCGGTCGATGACGAGAATGTCGCCATCGCATATGCCGGCATCCATCATGGAGTCTCCCCTGACACGCCCATAAAAGGTGGTGTCGGGATGGCGTATCATATCTTTGTTGAAGTCGAGGACATCCACCTCGTAAGCCTCTGCGGGCGATGCGAACCCGGCCTTGATGCCTGGGGCGTAGCTCAGTGAAAGTTGGGCGGTGAACTCACTGGGGATGAACTCGACCTCGTTTTTTTCTTCTTCTTGCATGGGATGAGGATTTTTATAAGAGGAAATAGGTAATTCTAGGAAGCCCTAGGGATACTAGGGCTTCCTAGAGCCTCCTATATAATCACTTGAAAGGCAGATACCAGTTTTTCCTGTCCTCGAGATTGACCACTGGATTCTTGTAAGCCAGTTTTCGGGCGAACCACCTGCTGCCGAAGTTGGCGTCGTAGAGGCCTGCCTCGTTCTTGTGGCGGGCGAGCCTCATGAGGTCGTAGTAGCGGTTGCCCTCGAAGGCGAGTTCCAGGGCGTACTCGTCGCAGAGGAGGTCCTCCACGGCGTTGATGGTGTCCTGCTTGGTAGCGCCGACATTCACGCCGAAGGTTTCAGCAATCTCCCTCATCTTCTTTCCCACGATGCGGTCGAGCTTGTAAGGCGACTTGCCTGTCTGGTAACTGGTGCCACCCTGCCCCGATGCTCCTGCGTAGTCGCTGGCGGCCTTCCCCGCCCCGTGGGTGTGGATGCCGAAAGCTGTCGCCTTGGGGAAGAGGTAGAGGTTCTCCTGGGAGAGCAGCGGATATGTGGTCTGCAACATATTCCGGGTTTCTTCGGAGAGGTAGTTGACGTAATATTCACCGAGGTTGTTCCTCTCTATGAGATTCTCGCTCAGGCCGTCCTTGAGGATGGCGAAGGCGGCATCGGGCATACCCAAGCGGTTGAAGGCCTCGGCGAGATGCAACAAGACGGTGCTGGTGCGGTAGAGGACGATGTTGGCATACTTGTACTTGTCTATCCACTGGTGCGTGGAGTCGTCGACGAGCGTCTGGTGGATGATGCTCCTGAGCCTCATGTCGCCGCAGTTGGCCGCATTGATGCTGTCGAAGTCGTTGATGCCACCGCGAGCGTAGTAGAAGTACTCCGTGGAGTCAGAGAGGAGGTTGAGTTTGTCGGACACCTGGATTTGTATCTCATCGACATAGGGATTGGTGTTACCGTTGGCGCTCAATTCCTCCGACGTGGCGTAGTAGTTGAAACCGAAGGCGAGCGGCACGTTGGTGACGCATCCGTTCTGCCTGTTCACCGCCATGGGGATGTAGGAGATGATGTCCGACACGGAGTTGCGTGCGAAGATGCCGGCCCACGACGGCGAGGTAGTGATCTGCACACCGATGAGGCTGGGGTCGGGCAGGTCGTCGTCACCCGCTTCCCCGAATCGTCCCGACCTGATGCTCTTCGACACCATGGGGGCGAGGAAGGGGCTGCTGGTGGCATCTGCCACCTGTGTAAGATAGGTGACATACGTCTTTGCCGCCGCATCGTAGTTGCCGGTCTCCAGGTACATGTCGCCAAGGACCACCGCCACGGGTATGAAGCAAAGGCTGGGCAGGAAGGTCTTGGCGGCACTCTCCCAGTTGGGCGAGCCTACGCTGCGTCCCGACGTCAGTCCATAGTTGGGCACCTTGTAGTTCTTGTATTTCTCCAGTTCGGGAGCCAATTGGTCAACAATGCCTTGGAGGTCGAGTTCGGGATACTTGTTCTCATCAATCTGCGTGATTTTGGTGAGAGGTTCGGTGAAGAACGGCACCCGCTCATAGTTCCTTCCCAACTGCAGGTAGGCCCACGCCCTGATGGCCGCCACCGCCGCATATTCATTCATCACCACGTTGGTGGACCCGGTGTAGAGTTCGGTGTTGCGCTTGGCGAGATAGTAGTTGCAGTTGTTGATGACCCTGTAATAGACATACGCGGAGTCATACCTGTTGGTGGTGTTGGCCGAGAAGTTGGCCAGTTGCCTGAGGTTGTTGTCGGTATATACGGTGGTTTTCACCAAGTCGCCCCTCATCTCACCCTGGAAGACATACTGGTCGGCCAACTGTTGCATAGCCTGCAGGATGCCGTATCCATAGAAGACGGAGTCGGTCTTGTCGAGGAGTTCCGGCTCGATGGTCTGCCTGGTGCTCTCCGTCTCCAACATGTCGGCGCACGAGAAGCATGCGCAAGCGACAACCATGCTGCAAACAAATATTTTGATCTGTTTCATCGTTTCCATGATTTATCCTTTTAGTGTTATGTTACAGGTTGATTTTCAACCCCATCATGAAAGCCCGGCTATGAGCGAGGTTTCCGCTGTCGATGCCTTGGAAGAGGACGCCGCTGCCGATGGAGAATTCCGGGTCGCTGCCGAGATACTTGGTGAAGGTGAGCAGGTTCTGCGCCTCAGCCCAGACGGACAGTCCCTGAAGCCATGTCCATGAACCCGGCACGGGCACGCGGTATGAGAGGTGGAGCGACTTGAGCCTGAGGTATGAGCCATCCTCTATCCATCTGTCGCTGAACCTGTTGTTGCCCATGGGGTCGGCGAAGGTGGCCTTGGGGATGTCGGTGACCTGTCCCTCATACCTCCATCTTCCCACTTCAGCCACCTGCTGGTTGTAGAAGTTGGAACCTGAGTTGAGCACCATGCGCTGGTAGTTGAACACGTCATTGCCCAGGCTGTAGTTGAAGACAAGGCTCAAAGTGAGGTTCTTCCAACTGACGGTGCCGAAGATGTTGCCATAGAAGTCGGGGTTGGGGTCTCCGATGATGGTCTTGTCGCTCTCGTTGACTACGCCGTCGTTGTTGAGGTCGACGAACTGCACGTCGCCAGCCTTGAACTCATGGCGCTGTCCGGCCTGGTCCTCTATGTAGAGGTAGCCACCCTTGCCTGCCGCGAGTGCTGCGGCATCCGTGGCGAACACCCCATTGGTCTTGTAGCCATAGAACATCGCCACGGGATTTCCCTTCGAGGTGAGGATGTTGTCGTCGCCATAGATGGAGGAGGTGTAGGCGCCATCAGGCAACTTGGTCACCTCGTTGGTGTAATGGCCAGCGGAAAGTCCCACCTCCACATTCCAGTCTCTGCTCACGACGGGTTTGACGGTGAGCGTTCCCTCGAATCCTGTGTTCTCCAGTTCTCCGCCATTGCTCCAGTAACGGTTGATGCCGGCGATGGGATTGGAGAAGGTCTTGAGTGTAAGCAGGTTGTCGGTCTTGTGGATGAAATAGTCGAACCTCACCCCCACCCTGTTGTTCAAGAGGTACGCCTGAAGGCCGATGTTGAGTTTCTTGGTGCTCTCCCACTGTATCTTGTCGTTTCCGACATTGGTGAGTTGCGTTCCGATGGCGTCGTAGTTGTAGCGCACGGTGGTGTAGCTGGTGCGCGCTGCATAGTTGCTGATACCGTCGTTGCCACTGATGTCGAAGCCGGCGTTGAGACGCAGGTAGTTCACCCCGATGTTCTTGGGGAACCATTTCTCGTTGGTGAGCACCCATCCGAGTTGGAGGCTTGGGAACAGCGCCCATTTCACTCCGAACAGGCTCAGTCCGTCGGCGTTCTCGCCAAAGCGGCTGTTGGACTCTCCTAGCAACGTGAGCGTGGCGAAATAGCGGTTCATGAAGTTGTAGTCGACGTTGGCATAGGCCTGTATCTGATTCCACTCATCGTTGGCGCCAGTGATGGTGCGGTATCCCGACCATCCGAGCGACGGGTTCTTGTCGCTGGTGGCGCCATTGGCCTCCACGGCGATGTCGTTGGAGTCGTAAGTGAAGGAGTTGTATCTCGCTCCGGCGAAGGCAGCCACATAGTGCTTGCCATACTGGTGCGACCAGTCGAGTTGCAGTTTTCCGACGATGTTGTTTTCCTTTGCAAACATCGACTGCGTCTTGGCATACACCCTGCCCGTCCCGGCGATGTTGAACGAGGGGACGTCGCCAAAGGGCCTGAAATACCGCTGTGCGTTACGGTCGAGGGTGTAGCTGAACATCGCTGTGAGGTTGAGGTTCCTTGCTATCTGGTAGACCGGTTCAATACGCACATTGAAATAGGTGTTCTCTGCCTTATTCTTGTTGTCGCCCTGGGCGTTCTCGATGATGGAGACAGGGTTGGCCAAGTCGTAGGCGTGGTTTCTCTCCAACTGGTAGAACAAGTCATCGGCATCGGAGAAGAGTGATGAGAATCCGCCCTTTCCGTTGTTGAGGTGCTCGTTGTACTGATAGGGAGCGACGAGCGGCGACTTGATCATGGCCAAGGCGATGGGCGACACCACCGTGCCTCGGGTGAAGTCGGCGGGCATCCCGTTGTCGAAGAGGAAGTTGTTGGTCCTCGAGATGGAGATGTCAAACTTGGTCTTGAGGTTCCATAGGATGCTGATGTCGGTGTTGAACCTGACGTTCATGCGGTTGAAGGAGTTCTCCTTGGCCGAATACTTGGCGTCCACATATCCGAGCGAGAGGTTGTACATGCCGATGTCGTCGCCACCCTGCACGTTGATGCTGTAGTTCTGCGTCAATGCATTCTTGTAGACGTAGTCGCTCCAGTCGGTGTCGTTGTGATACATGTGGTAGTAGTAGCCGTTGGGGTCGTCGTTGAGGAACCTGAAGTCGATGGTCTTCTCCATGATGCCGTCGATGGTGCCGAGGAGCTCGGTGGCATAGGTGCGATACTGCTGGGCGTTCATCAGTTTGGGCAACCTGGGCAGTAGCGTCACACCGGCGGAGATGTTGGCGTCGATGCGTGTGGCCATGGAACGTCCGCGTTTCGTATCGATGAGTATGACACCGTTTCCACCCCTTGCACCGTAAAGCGCCGTGGCGTTTTTCAACACGGTGACCTTCTCGATGTCGTCGGGTGCGATGTTGGCGAGGATGTTGTTGAACTGTCCGTCGTGGAGTGAATACCTGTCACGCTGCATGTCAAGTTCCACGCCGTCGAGGACGATGAGCGGCTGTGCGTCGCTGGTGATGCTGTTGAGTCCCCTGATGAACATTGATGCTCCGCCGTCGAGGGCCGCCGACCGCATCATCATGCGCACGTCGCCGCCCAACCTGCCGGTCATCTCATTGTCCACGGTGAGTCCGAAACGGTCGATGCCAGCCTCGGCCTTTGCCGTATAGTCGGTTCCCGTGCCATACATGGGTTGGAACTTGTCTTTCATCATCTTGATGGCGATGGTCTGCGAGGGGTCGCCCGGGACGATGGCCACCTGCTGTGGCATGTAGCCGGGAGCCTTGACATATAGCGCGGTGGCGAATTCAGGCACCTTGATGGTGAACGAACCGTTCTCCTCTGTCATGGCGCTGTAGCGTACGAATCCCAATGCCTGGAGCTGCACGCCGGGCAACGGTTGGTTGCTGCCCATCTCTGTCACGACGCCCTTGAGGTTGACGGTGGCGAACTTGTCTGCCACCACCTTGCGTTGTGGCTGCTTGATGGCCGTTTCCACCTCCATGGTCTCTTCGTCTTCGTTCTGTGCCATGGCCGGCAGGGTGCAGATGGTGGCCGCCATGGTGCAGAAGAGGAGTCTCCGACCCGTCTTCTGCAAGAAATGATATCGTGTACGCTTCATACTCATTGTTCTTTTTCAAATTCATCCATCTCGACAGGCCTCATGATGATGGCTGCGATGCGCATGTCACGCGTGTAAGTGGACATCTGTGTCTTGTTGAACACGCTGATGGGGTTGCTGATGTGAATGTTGGGCCTGTATTCGTCGCCCAGTCCGTTGTATGCCACAGGGAACTGGAACCTTCCGATGAACACGGTGTCGGTCTTCAGCGGGTCGTTGGTGAAGGCCGTCGTCATGCTCACCGAGGAAGGCACCCTTGGCAGCGTCCCTCCTGTGAGGAGGCTGTCGGCATACGCCTTGCTGAAGTTGTAGGTGGCCAGGTTTCCGTTTGCCGCACAGTAGCTGAGTTGGAAGTTCAGGATGTTGGGCAGGGAGTCGTTGGCTACATAAGCAGAGGGCAGGAATACGCAATAAAAGTTGTAGGTGGTGGAATTCACGTTGGGCAGCGAGATGAACACATCAGGCTTGGAATATTCGCTGGTGGGATAAATCCATGTGTACCTGAACTCCTTTATCTCCGGTCCGAACACCCTTCCTTCGGGGTCGGTGAAGGTGACGTTTTGCGAAGAGCAGTTGAACTTGTTGGCGACATGCCTTGAGGGCGACACCTCAATCTCGGGTGCGAAGGTCTCCCAGGGATAGAAGGCGAGGCTGTCGACGATGTGGGCGAAGCCGTTGCTCATCTCCACCTTTTCGATGGTCTGCGCCAGGATGTCGTTGGGGTTGGAGAGTTTGTTCCTCGTGGTGCTGCGGAGGGTGTCGGAGAAGAGCCCCTTTCCTACCACCCAGCGGTTGTAGCCGTCGTTGTTGCTGAAAATGAGGTTGCGCACGATGTGCCTTCTGGTGAGCGAGTCGGAGAGGTATTCCGCATTCACGGTGACGGTTTTCGAATTGGTCGCGCTTGCACTGGCAAACTGCTCCACGTCCTGCACCTTTGTGGTGGCGATGAAGTTGTAGTTCTGCTTCACCTTGTCATACATCTGCTGATATGCCTTGTCGGTGGGTATGATGAAGGTGTAGGTGCTGTCCTCGTTGTCCAGGCTGGCGTTGAGTTGCCGTGTGAGTGAGTTGGTCGTGATGAGGACGGAGTCGATGTAGGTCTGCACACCTCCCACGACAGAGCCTTTCACACTGTTCTGCAAGTCGAGGGTTGTGAGTTCGTAGCCGAGGAAATAGTTTCTCAGCGAGTCGATGCCCTGCCCCATGGAGAGGTACTCGTAGAGGTTGGGGAAGAACTGCGCCGCTCCATCCATGAGGTGCATGACACCGTTGGAACTGGGTTGGTTGGGCGCACTGATGTGTATCCCGTCGTAAGAGTAGTCGCCGTTTCCGGTGAAGGGGAACGACTTCTTGTTGAGCGTGTGTATGCGCTCGTCGATGCTCCCGCTGGCCACATGGTTGTACTGCGCCACATGGCTCTTGACAAACTGTGCGAGGAGTGTGGAGTCGTCGAGTTGCTGGTAGGCACCCACGTTGAAGGTGCCGTTGAGGGGGGCCCATACGGTGTAGGCCCTCGTGTTGTCCAGCTCGACATCAAACCTGGTCCTTTTCACCAACGAAGCGAAGTCGGATAGTTGCGGGTTTTGCGAGATGTTCTGCCAAAGCGTCATGTTGCCCGAGGCCGTGGCATCGCTGGGAGCGTCGTTATAATCGTCGAACTCCGAGCACGAGGTGGCGACGAGCATCATCGCCGCCATCATCGTGCAGGCTATATAATGGAATCTTCTCATAAGTACTTTGTTCATAAAAAGTTCAATGATGTGATTTAGTACCAGTCTTCAGAATAGGTGTCGTTGTCCACCACGTCGATAGGCACGAACTCCACGAAGTCGAGCTGCCATTTGAGGTCTGTCTCGTCGGGGAGGACGCTCTTGAATCTGAACCAGTGTTCGTCGCTCTGCTTGATGTTGAGTCGTCCGAGGATGCGTCGCAGTCCGGCGTTCCTGTGTCCGCGCCGCATGTTGTACTCCAATCCCGACTCGTTGTTCTCCGCATGGTCCTTGAAGCCATAAGGGCCTCTCATGTATCCACGGTTGCGCATGGCTTCGTCGGTGGCCACGCCCTGGTCGTCCTCGAGGGTGAAGTCGGTCCATCCGATGCGTGGGTCTTCCTTGTCGATGCGCACGTCGAGGGGGATGTCGAGCGCCATCATCGTCTGCATGTTGCTGGAGGTGCCCATGTAGAACTGCATCATCCCGCCGTGGCTCATCGGGGCGTAATAGAGGCGGAACTCATAGGTGCCTGTCGGCAGCGGCGGCATCTTCACTGCAAGGTCGTAGTTGCCCCAGCCCTGGAAACAGTCGGACTGGTAGGCGTTGTAGGCGCCACGGACATTGGTGCGGAACCTGTTCTCCGAGGTGTAGCTGACGACGTTGTCGAAATAGTCGAGCGGGAAGGCTACACGCGACCCGCTTCCTCCGCCGTTGAGCACACTGATTTCGGCACTGGAAGAGGTGCGGAAGCCGTTGTTGATGAGTTCGGGGAGGAAGGTCTCGGAGTCGAATCTCATGCGCTCGTGCAACACGCCCTTCGGCACGAGGTCGTCATATACGAGCATTCCCCTGATGCCATGGATGTATCCGTTGAAGGTCATGATGTTGGTGGGGTATGGGAGGTTGGTGTCTGTGGACCTAGCCACCCTGACGCCCTGCCTGACGAGGGTGTGCATGCCCTCGCTGCCATAGCTGGCCAGTTGGTCGGTAAGCGTGTTGAAAGTGCGGTAGCGGTTGATGTAGAGGATTTTCCCGGGTTGCGGCTGCCATATCTTGAGAATGGTGTGCGGTAGCATGGTCTCATAGTAGTCGTAGGGCTCTCCCCCGTTGACATAGTTCCATGTGGTGAGCCACTTGGTGGTGTACTCATAGACCAGTTCCGTCTCGGGCATTCCTGCATAGAGGATGTGGTATGCAACAAACATGTTGAGGGCGTTGAAGCGGTTGGTGTAGTCGTTGCCCGTGCTGATGGCGATGCCTTTCTCTGCCGGGTAGTCGTACCATGCGGCCGCCCCGCCATAGACGCGGTTGGCATAGGCTATGAGGTCCTCGATGCTGTTGATGCCGTTCTCCTTCATGACGACGTCGGGCTCGGCGAAGATGGTGAATGCAATCTTGCACTCCTCGGGCGAGTAGAGAGGTTCGCCGCTGGTGTCGGTGTTGTCGGAGATGGTGTACGTCCTGTCTTTCTTGTAGCGCGTGAGGGAGTCGGCGAGTCCCGTCATCTTGAGTGCCTCGACGAAGATGCTGTATTCCTCATGGCGCTCCAACTCGCTGACGAGCACCCTGGTGCTCCTTGGTATGACGTTGTTGAGCACGTGCACCACGCCGTTGGTGACGAGGCTGTCGGGCTGTATGACCACGGCCTTGTTGTTGATGGTGACGCGTCCGATGGGGTCGGTGGTGCCTTCGGTGGTTACCGGCGTCCCGAGCATGGTGTTGACATTGACGCCACCGCCGCCGAGTTCGATGGTGTTGTGTATGCCGCTAGCCAGGTGATATCTTGCGATGTCGTTGCAAAGGCTGTCGGAGAGTCCTTCGAGGGAGTTCTCCGTCATGCTGTTGTGCGGCACGGGGCACTCGGTGTCGTTGTAGAGGCTGTCGATGTATGCAGCGATGGCCTCGTTGGTGGGTGCGAAGACGGTGTATTCCCCATAGGAGGAGAGGTTGCGATCGAGCCTGACACGCGTGAGGATGTAGTCGAACGAGGTCAGTTCGCTTTTCCGCTTGATGTAGTCGGCTGCGGTCTCACCCGTGGCGGTATAGAGGTCCGACTCGTCTGGCTCGGGGTTGCAGCTGGCAAGGGTCGCCATGCCAGCGACAAGGGCGACGACGGCCAGGATGCGTCCACATGTTCTTTTCATTTCGTATTTCATATCAGTTCCTCCTTCCTTTAATATGATTTTTCAAAATCTCCTGAAGTCCTGTAGGCCGGGTTCTGCACCAACAGTGGACAGACGATGATGTCGGCGTTGGGGATGGGCATGTAGAGGTATGCCTCGTTGCGCATCTTGGCCTTGATGGCCGGCGCGTCGGCTCCCCTGCTCCTGGTGGCGAGGTTGAGCATCTCCTCATAATTGTCCACGAGGTTGATTTCATTGGACCCAAGGCTTTGCATCTGCTCGCCGAAGGTCTGTGCGTAGTTCACACCCTCGACGTGCCTGTAGTTGTATCTGAGCAGGTCATACCACCGCTTCCCTTCGAAGCAGAGTTCGCGCAACCTCTCCTCGAGGACGAGGCGCTCCATCTGGTCCTTGGTGTATGAACGGTAGGTGTTCCATTTCATGGAGTCGGTGAGGTTGTCGGTGTAGAGCGAGCGGGTGTTGACCACCTGCACGAGATGGAAGGCGCCTTGCAGAAGCGTGGTGTTGGCAGCCTTCTCAGTGTCGCTCGCGCCTTCGGGCAGGTCCCTGACGAGCTGCACCATGGCCTCCGCCCTCATCAGCATGACGTCGGAGAGGCGGTAGACGATGTAGTTTTGGTCGAACGCCGTGTAGGTCCTGTCATTGGAGCGTGCCGAACCAGCCTTGGTTGTCACGTTTTGCTGCGACACCATCTTCTTGATATGGTAATAGTCGTCGCTCGAGGTGTAGCAGGCGGAATAGAACCTAAGGTCGGTGCTGCTGGAATTGTTGGTGGAGAGGTCGCCATTGGGGAAGAGCGTGCCGTTACCGAAGATGTTCGACGCCCTGAGGAATCCCTCCGTGCTGTTGTTGTTGTTATACTTGTAAAGGTACTTGCAAAGACCGAGGTTGCCGGTGGACTGTATCTCGAAGATGCTCTCCTCGGCATTCTGTGTGACGAAGATGTCGGAGTAGTAGGAGTTGCCGTCGGCGAGCGGGAATTCCTTCTCCTGCACCTCGTTGCGCCCCCTGACATGCTGGCTGCGCTTGGAGGCGATGACCTTGTCGCAGTATTCTATGCATTTCTGGTAGTCGCCCGTGCTGTGCAAGACGGATGCCCTCCAAAGGTAGACATCGGCGAGGAGTGCGTTGACGGCGTCGAGTCGGAACCACCCCACCCTTCTCCATTCGCTGGTAGGCATTCCGTCGGAGCGGAGCATATTGGCATTGGATGCCACCTCCTCGAGTGTCTGTATGATTTGTCCGATGACGTATTCAGGCGACGACTGCGGTATCTGCATGTCCTGGCTGCTGTTCATGAATGCCGTCGTGACATATGGCACGTCGCGGAAGTTGCGCACGAGATAGAAGTAGCAGAGTGAGCGCAGGGCGAGCATCTGGCACCGGTCTGACTCGTAGTCCGACTGCGTGTAGTTGGGGTCGAGCTGCATCACTGCTTCCGCCCTTTCCAGTACGATGTTGCAATAATTGATGACGGAATAGACGGAGTTCCACGAAGCGAAGGTGTTGGTGGTCTGCATGTTGACGGTGGAAATCTCGTCGAGCGCATCGGGAATGGCCCCGGTGAGTGCCGAGGAGCGCACCATCTCGTCGGAACGGAAGTCGCCCCAGATGACGAGCCTTGTGAGCAGCGCCTCGCTGGCCATGCTGGCATAGGCTGAGTTGACCATCAAAGCCACATCCTCCTTCGACTGCCAGAAATCCTCGTCCACGGTCTTGTCGTCGGGCAGGATGATGGTGTCCACGCACGACACGAGTGCCATGCATGCAAGAATCATTGAAATATATCTTTTCATATCCTTATGGTTTCAAAGTTTGACGATGCTTCTATCAGAATCCCACGTTGAGTGTTACGGTGAACTGCTTCGAGCGCGGTGTCTTGGCCTGGTCCCTGGCGGGATAGAAGCCTGTAGCCGAGATTTCAGGGTCGGTGCCGCTGTACTTGGTCCACACGAAGAGGTTGTTCATGGAAGCGTATGCCTGGAGGGTGCTGATACCCCAATTCTTGATGAGTTTCTTGGGGAAGTTGTAGGAGAGCTGCAGGTTCTGGAACCTGACGAAGCTGCCATCCTCCACATAACGGTCGGAGTTTTGGAAGTTCCATCCAGAGTTGTAGAGTGCCCTTGGGATGGGGGTGACATCACCGTCCTTGCGCCAACGGTAGTTGACGGTGGCGCTTTGGTTGTTGGTGCTGTACATGTTTTCCAAACTCATTCTCGCAAGGTTGATGACCTTGTTGCCGAAACGGTAGTTGAAACGTCCCTTGAGGGTCCAGTTGCCATACCTCAGCGTGAGGTTGAAACCACCGTTGACCTTCGGAAGGGAGTTGCCAAGGTACATCACGTCGAGGGCGTTGATTTGTCCGTCGTGGTTGATGTCCTCATAGATGAGGTCGCCGCCTTGGAAGTCGTATTCCGACGTGGTGCCGTAGGCGTATTTCATGCGTTGCGGCCTTCCGGCGTTGGTCATGAGCACCTTTCCATCGGCACCCACGGCCACGGGAGCGGTCTTGCCGCTGGCAAGGAAGTCGTTGATCCACGCCTCATACTCTGCGGTGCTGAGGTTGTTTTCCCTGCGGTAGTTCTCGAGATAGTCGTAGGAGTATTGGTAGACGCCCTTGCAGTGGTATCCGTAGATGGAACCGAGGGAGTTGCCGATTTGCACGCGTATGGGATAGCCGTTGGCCTGTGTGTTGCCGTTGTTGACCGAAGTACCCCTTAGCGTGGGGTCCCATGTGGTGCCGTTGATGGACTGCAGCACGCTCTCGTCCATCTCCTCGAGGATGTTGGAGTTCTGCGCCACGTTGACGCTGAAGTCGGCGGAGAACTTGCCTATCTTGATGAACTTCTTGGCGGTGAGGTTGAGTTCCCATCCGTCATTGGTCATCCGTCCCACGTTGGCGTAGCTGAGCGAGGAGTAACCTGTCATCGACGGGATGGTGATGCCTCGAAGCAGGTCGGTGGTGTTCTTGTGGTAGTAGTCGAAGTCCACCTCGATCATGTCCTGGAAGAGTCCGAGGTTGAATCCGATGTTGTATGAGGTGGTCTTCTCCCATTTGAGGTTGTCGAGTTTCAGTCCGTCGAGGGTGGCATAGGGCTCCCTGTCGCTACCCTTTCCATAGTTGCCTGCAGAAGTGTTGTAGGTGTTGTAGAAGAGGTAGTCCCTGTCGGGTGCGTTGCCGGTGATACCCCATGAGGCCCTGAGTCCGAGCATGGAGACCTGCTTTCTCGACCACGCCATGAAGGGTTCGTCGATGATGTTGTAGCGTGCGGAGACACCGGGGAAATACGCCCATTTGTTCTTGGGGCCGAACTTGGAGTTTCCGTCGGCACTGAGCGAGAAACCGAGGTTGTAGCGTCCCTCCTTGTAAGAGAGGTGTGAGTTGTAGAGCACCTTCTGGGAGTTGGAACGCCCGTTGCCGCTCGACGGTGTCCCGCTGAAGGCATCCACGGTGGAGGAGGTGACACCGTTGGGGAGATGGTACATGATGACCGTCTGGTTGTTGTTCTTCGTCATGTTCATCTCATACCTGATGAGCATGGAGGCCGACCAGTCCTTGTTGACGAAATAGGGGGTGAAGAGCAGTTCGGTGCGCGCCCCTATCTTGGTGCTGTTGTACTCGTAGTTGGTGGCGAGGTTGTAGTCGTTGCTGGTCCATTGGTTGGTGGCGAGCGATGCCGGATGGTAGGTGGGCTTGCTCTCAGCGAAGATGTCGAAGTCGACGCGTCCGGTGAACGTCAGCCTGCTTTTGGTGGCCAATGTGCCGAGAATGTCGTACTTGAGCGTGAAGTCGGGCGTGAGCCTGTAGGTCTTGTCCTTGATCCAAGCGAGGTTGGCGATGGCGACGGGGTTGCCCAACTCCTGTATGTTCCTGAGGTCATAAGAGAGGTATGGGCCGTCGTAGGGTGTCCTTCCCGACTGGTAGGGGTTGGGGAGGTAGTACTCGTCGGTGTCGGTGCCGTCGGCGTTCTGCCTGTAGATGCTCATGTTGGGCGCCTGCGTCTGTGCGATGGAGAGGAGGCTTGGGTTCGACACGCCGTTGATGTTGCCCTCATAGTTTTTGAAATTGTCGGTGTAGGTGAGGGCGAAGTTGGTGATGAACCTGATGCGGTCGCTGACATAGTAGTCGAGGGCGAGGCGCGTGGTATATTGCTGGAACTTCTGCCTGATGATGGAACCAGACTGGTTCTTATAACCAGCAGAGACGCGGAACGTGGCCTTCTCGCCACCACCAGATAGGTTGATGTTGTATTCGTGCATGGCACCGAACTGCTTGACAGCCTTCACCCAGTCGGTGTTGTTGTTCCAGTTCTCATATTCGCTCCATGTGCGGTCGTAGTTCAACTCGGCGATGGAGGTGGTGCGGTCGGACCGCTGTGTGGGGTTGTAGAACTCCTCCTTCATCAGCATGGTGTAGTCGTCGCCGTTGAGCAACGTGTAGCCGTCGGGTTGCCAGGTCCCAGTGAATTTATAAGAAAAATTCACCCTTGGTTTTCCCCTCACGCCACGCTTGGTGGTAATCAAGATGACACCATTGGAACCTCTCGAGCCCCAAACAGCGGTTGCGGCGGCATCCTTGAGCACAGAGATGTCGGCGATGTCCTCCACGTTGACGGAAAGGAGCGAGGAGTACTGCTCCTCATCGGCATTGGCGTAGTCGAAGTCCTCATCGGGATTGTCAAAAATCTTGTCATCAACGACAATCAGCGGGTTGGCGTTGGCGCTGAGGGTGGTGACACCACGGAGACGCATCTGCGTACCCGAACCGAGGTTGCCGGAATTGCTGACGACGTCGAGACCTGCGATTTCACCTTGGAGAGCCTCGTCGACGGAGGTGAAGGCGAGTCCCTCCACGTCGGTCATGTTCATGGTCTGCTGCGAGACGGTCATCTCCTTCTTGGGAATGCGGAGGCCTCCCGAACTGCCGCTTCGGCCTATCACCACGACATCGGTGAGGGTTTTGTTTTCAGACTCCAACACGATGTTGAAAGTGGTATTGTCGCCGATGACGACGGTCTGCGTCTTGTCGCCCACATAGGAGAAGACAAGTTTGTTCTTCTTGCTCTTCACCTGCATGCTGAAGTTGCCATTGAAGTCGGTCTGCGTGGCGGAGACGATACGGTTGTTGGCGTCGCGTTCGACGACGTTGCCCATCACGACGGGGCCTTCGTCGTCCTCTACCGTACCCGAGACAAGAATGTCCTGCGCCGTTACCGTCAGGCAGGCGACACACAACAGTGCTATGGATATGATTTTCTTATAACTCATGGCATTGTCCTTTAGAGTTCGTGATTTGCTTTACGTTGCTTGTAAATCTTCTTCGACTTGGCGAAGGAAGCCCTGTTGGCCCATGCCCCGTCGAAGCGGCCGGAACTTTCC
>JAFWSS010000001.1 GCA_017524385.1 Prevotella sp. | reverse complement strand
CCGGTTTTTCGTGCCCGAACCGCGTGAACCGTTCGCAAGGAGGCTGCACCTACTGCGCCAACAATGCCTTTACCCCATCCTATCTCACTGAAGACAACGATATTGCAACACAATTGGAAAACGGGAAACGATTCTTTGAGAAGCGCTATCCTTCCAATAATGGTTATTTTGCCTATTTCCAAGCATACACAAACACTAACGCCCCTCTTGACGTTCTTCGTCAGAAATATGAAGCTGCATTACAAATTCCTGACATCAAGGGAATTATCGTTTCCACCCGTCCTGATTGTCTTCCCGACGAGGTGCTGGATTATTTGACGGAATTAAACAGCCGCACCTACCTCACGGTGGAATTAGGCGCGGAAAGTTTTCACAATGAGACACTTGCGCATATTCATCGGGGACATACGGTGGAATGCACCTCTGAGGCCTTCGAGAAACTGCATTCGCGAAATATTCCCGTTGGGGCGCACCTGATTTTTGGATTGCCGAGCGAAAGGCCAGAGCAATGGTTGGAAGACGTGCAGTCACTCAACGAGTTGCGGCCACAGTTTGTGAAATTCCACCAGTTGCAGATTTTCAAGAACACAGCCATGGAAACGGAATACAACGACCATCCCGAGCGTTTTCACCCGCTCTCCGCCGACGAGTATGTGCGGTTTCTGTGTGATTATCTTGAACGAATGTCGCCCGAAATCGTGATTGAGCGTTTCTCTGCCGAAGTGCCGCCGCGTTATCTCGCTGTCTCCCAGTGGAATCTACTCCGCCACGACGCACTTGTACGCAAGATTGAGGAGGAGCTTGAGAGAAGGGACAGATGGCAGGGCTCGGTGATACATAATATATGATTCGCCGGAGATAGCATGCGATCAAAAATTACAAAAACTTGCGAAATCTAAAATTAAAATTAACTAATAATTATTAATTTTAATTATCAAAAATTGCAAGTCGCTGATTCTCAACATTATTTATTTTCAAAAAAAAGTCTTGACAAAAGATTATTTTTGTTGTATCTTTGCTGCGTTAAAAATTAATTTATGGAAAAAACAAATCCCATTGAAGAGGCACGGAGATATGTGACCAACGCGGAAGAGGTCATCCAGAAAGCGAATTTTGACCCAATGGTAAAATTGTATTCAGACAGCAAGTATGTCAAAATGGCCGGAGACACGCTTTGGAAAGGTTGTCTGATTGCTTTAGATGCAATCCTGAACATTCGCAAAGGCAAAGGCCGCCCTTCCATTAAGAAATACATGGAAGAAGCCGGCAAGCGTGACCGCAAATTACTGGCCGCCATTGTGTCTGGCTATGACATCATGCACCTTACCATGGGTTATGATGGAACCAAGAACAAAAAAGTCTGCGATATTGGCTTTGAAAACGCCAACGCCATCATAGACCGATGCGCAGTGCTATACAACGGTTTGCAATGCGCGTGAGAGCCGATTCGCCGTGAATAAAAACGAAATATTATATTATGTTGATAAGAACGAACAATTGTGCATTGATGGGGGTGGCCGCGATACCCATCATGGTGGAGGTGAATGTTGATAACGGCATCGGTTTCCACTTGGTCGGATTGCCCGACAGCGCGGTGAAGGAGAGTCAGCAGCGCATCGAGACCGCGCTGAACATCTATGGCTACAAGATACCCGGGCGGAAAATCGTGGTGAACATGGCACCGGCGGACATCCGCAAAGAGGGTTCAGCGTACGATTTGACCCTGGCCATCGGCATCTTGGCTGCTTCCGAACAGATTGCGGGAGCGTCGGAGCTGGAGGACTACTACATAATGGGGGAACTGTCGTTGGACGGTTCGCTGCAGCCCGTGCGCGGCGCGTTGCCCATCGCCTTGGAGGCGCGACGGCACAAGAAAAAGGGGCTGATTCTGCCCATCCAGAACGCCAGGGAAGCCGCCATCGTGCAGGGCATCGATGTTCTGGGGGCATCCAACATCAAGCAGGTCATTGACTTTTTCGACAAGGGCACGCCCATTGAGCCCACGCGCATTGACGTGGCCAGCGCCTTCAGCGACAGTCTGAACCACTACGAGTACGACTTCTCGGACGTGAAGGGGCAGGAGAACATCAAGCGGGCGATGGAGATTGCGGCGGCGGGTTCCCATAACGTGATTTTGATCGGTCCGCCGGGTTCCGGCAAAACCATGTTAGCCAAGCGGTTACCATCAATTTTGCCACCCTTGTGTCTGGAAGAGGCGTTAGAGACCACCAAAATCCATTCCGTGGCGGGCAAGATGAGCCGTTACGCCTCCATCATCGCCACTCGGCCGTTCCGTTCACCGCACCACACCATCAGCGATGTCGCGCTCGTGGGTGGCGGCACGCACCCGCAGCCGGGCGAGATCTCGCTCGCGCATAATGGCGTGCTCTTTCTGGACGAATTGCCGGAATTTAAACGGCAGGTTTTGGAGGTGATGCGGCAACCGTTGGAGGAACGGAGGGTCACCATCTCGCGGTCGAAGTATTCCGTGGAATTTCCCGCCTCGTTTATGTTCATCGCCGCGATGAACCCTTGTCCGTGCGGAAACTACAACCACCCGACGATTGCCTGCACCTGCAAACCCTTTGAGGTCCAGAACTATTTGAGTAAGATCTCAGGACCTTTAATGGATCGCATCGACCTCCATGTCGAGGTCGTGCCGGTCAGCCATGAGGAGTTAGCGTCCGACAAGCCGTCGGAGCGCAGTGCGGAGATTCGCAAGCGGGTGGTGGCAGCACGGGAAATTCAAAAGCGGCGGTTCGAGGGGTGTCAGGGTGTGTTCGCGAACGCGCAGATGAGCAGCAGGATGGTGCGGGAATATTGCCGTATTGATGAGGCGGGGCAGCTGCTCCTAAAGCAGGCGATGGACCGCCTCGGTCTTTCCGCCCGCGCGTACGACCGCATCCTCAAGGTGGCCCGCACCATCGCGGACCTCGACGGCAGCCCGAACATCGAAATCGGGCATTTGAGCGAGGCCATCAATTTCAGGAATCTGGACCGGGATAATTGGGGGAGGCGGTGAGGTTTCGCCCCTGAAGGGGCTTTCTGGAACCCATCTGTGAACGCCGTTCCTACCGAGCTTGCGTCCCTATCGGGACATGAAGATCGTTGTGGGTGATGTGCTATACAGGACTGTTGTCCCGTCGGGGCACATTCCTGTGCGGTGTCAAACGCAGGAAACCGCAACGGTCACGAACAGCCCCGTCAGGGGCCAAAGCTCGGTAGAATGGGTGCCACCGTTCTCCCCATCGTCCCGAAAGGACGAAAGCTCGGTAGCACGACAGCCGTTGCGGTTTCCCTCGTCCCGACAGGGACGAAAGCTCGGTAGAACGAGGAACATCACGGTTCACATGAACGTCCCTTTAGGGACGAAACATAAGACGAAACAAATGACAATTATCACACAAACAAATCAAACCATTATGAAATCAATGAGAAACAACACCTACACGCAAATCCATATCCAACTGGTTTTTGCAGTTCAAAACAGGGAATCCCTTATCCTCGATTCTTGGAGAGAGCGTCTGTACAAATACATGATTGCCATAATCCAAAACAACCGCCATAAGGTTCTGGCCATAGGCGGAACGGCGGATCATGTTCACATTCTGATAGGAATGCGCCCATCACAATCGTTGTCCGATTTGATGCAGCACGTCAAAGGGTGTTCGTCGAAATGGATAAACGAGAACAGGTTGGCAAATGGCTGGTTCTCCTGGCAGGAGGGTTATGGCGCATTTTCTTACGCAAAGGATGATTTGCCGAATGTCATCCGTTACATCGAGAATCAGGCCGAGCATCATAAACAGAAAGATGTGGTGGAGGAATACAAGGAACTTTTGGAGGAACATGGTGTTGAATACGATGAACGTAATGTTTTTAAGCCAATAGAATGATTTATTGTATTTCTGTCGCCCCTGACCGGGGCGCGGTTTCGTGCCCTGGCGACGATTCCTACCGAGCTGTTGCCCCTGCCGGGGCATTTGTTGGTCGGCAACGGATTACGGGAAACTGGCCGGCCATGAATGGCCCCGGTAGGGGCCTCAGCTCGGTAGAGGGAGACGGTTCGTTTGTCGCCAGGCCCCGGTAGGGGCCACAGCTCGGTAGGGAAGCATGTTGTATTGTAAATTGTTGTCCCGATTAGGGACATCACAAAACAATAAAAATTTTACCTTTGCCGCCAAAATAATCCCAATGCCCCTCCACAGGAAAAAGCATTACGACCAACGCCGGCGACTGATGAAACAGCCGTTCGAGACGCAGGAAAAGGCACAACGGCGTCTCGATTATGTTTTTTACGCCGTCATCGCGGTCGCGGTTGTCGTTGCTATGTCGTTTTCACTGTTCAAAGACCACAACATCGGCAGGGCTGTTTTCTTTTTCCTGTTCCTCATTTGGTGGACTTATTTCGCTTTCAAATCAGATTTGCACCGCCTTGCCAAGAAAAAAGGCTGGGAAACCGTCGCAAAAATGACCTACGACCCAAAAGCGGAGAAACCAAACGAAGAGGCTGCGCTACGGGAAGAACGGCTGAAGAGCCCGATTGATACGGAAACGCTCATTGTCATGGAAAATGTTACAAATCTTGAGGATTTGGAAGCAATCCTTTTCGATTATGTGGAGGTGGAATGCAACACATTATGTGACGACCTGCCCCTGTTGTGGAAGGTTGGAGAGAACCGCTATGCCGTCACGTTCCCCTGCGGTATCTCCCGAAAGCCTTTTTATGAACTGATGGACAATCTGTTATGTTTTCTTGATATGGCAACCGTTTATGGTTGGTGCCGGTCCGGTCTCTTCAAGAAAAAAGGCGACGGATGGCTCTTCTTGCGCAACGGAGATGAGGATATGCTTGTTGCCTATTCGGACGACGGTACTCTTTGGGGCATTGATGCCTCAGACGCGATACTCCGTAACCCACACTATGCCAACGGATTTAAGGAATACCCGACCATCGATTGGGATTCTGCCGAACAGCTGGGGGTGTATTATTAGCATATTGAAAAAGTCTATGTTGCACCTATTTCATTAAGATACAGGAGCAAAAATCAAAGGATAGATGATTAAAGAAGCAAGCGAAACAGATTATTGGTTAGAATTGCTACACAAAGCGGTTGCATGGTAACCGCCGTGGCGTTTGCTGCCGACGTATTTGACGAGCTTGCGCTTGCGGAGCTCGGAAAGGCAACGCTCGACCGTGCTCAGCGAAATCTCGGTCTGGGCGACGATATCCGTGGTGTTGCAGCCCGGATTCGCCTGAACGCAGGATTGAACCATGTCGAGTTTCTGCTGCGGGGGAACGACGGGCTTCCGTTTGGACTTCGACCGGGGCTTTCTCTTCGGAGCTTGTTCCCCTGCTGTTTCGGCCTTGCATCGCTGAAGACCCTCGGCGACCTGGTCGGCAATCGGGCCGCTGTTTTTGGGATCCAACGTGAACGTGAGCGGCTTCTTCGTCCACGGCATCTTTTTCAGGAGCACCTCGCTGCCGTTGCACGACCAGATGTACTGATACGGAATCAAAACGGTGGGCGAAATGCGGACAAAGTCTTCTTCCCCAAACAGTTGCACAAGATGTTTCATGGAGCCGAGCCGTGTAAACCAACGGTCATGCACCGTATAGATGCGGGTGAAGTTCCCGTCCTGAACACAATAGTAGATGTCGTCTTTGGGAATCATTAAGAGGTTACTCTCATTGTCTATGACATCCACCATCTGAGTGTCGCGATAGACCACCTGCACTTGGGCATCCAAGGCCTTTCGCAGTTCCTGTCGCTCCCGGAACATAAACGGGAAGAAGTTGAATGCCAAGGTACGGGCAGCCACAACTCTCCCTTGATGGGTAAACATTCTGAAGGCGCCAAGTTGCTCTATAACCTCCGCATTACAATATTTCATCCATTTCCAGGCGATAACCATCTCAATCAATCCTGCCACAAAGGAAACGAAAACCACTACCACCCAATAGACAACCGGATGCTTTTTATGAAGTAGGGGGTAAAACAGGAAATAGTTGGCATATATGGTGGCCAACAACAACAGCCCCGCAAGCACTTCATTGGTGACACTGCCCGCCCATGGACGAAGATAAGAGTTGTTGACAAAGAAGTAGAGCAGCACGGCGCAGAACAAGACGTTCAGCAAAACGATAACGATGGTTCTTCGGTGTTTCATAATCGGACATCCATATTTGTTTATAATTATGCTTCTTGTTTTCGGGTCTGAAAGTCGCTGCAAAGATAGTGAATTAATCCAAACAAAACCCCGGAAAACAGCCCCATTCCCTCACAGAAAAGCCCTCTAAAGCCCTCACAACAGCACAAAAATCGGACATTTATTTAACATATTGAAAATCAGATTTTTACCCCCCCCGAAATATTGGTTCAAAACTGGCAAATCGGTCACATTTTTACTATGAGGGAACATATTTTTTATGTGAGGGATATAAAAGTGTTGCGAAAGATTGTATTTTTGCCGTCAGAAACTGATATAATTGAATGATTTCGTCATGAAAAAGTCTTGTATAATATGGTGTTTGCTTTTAATGGCCACATTGTCTCTGCCGACAGAGAAGTTGGAGGCGGAAACGAGTGGCACAGGTCTGCCATTTGCATTGTCGAATTCCCTCTCCGATTGCGATTCCCCGAACGCGTTACATGTGTCCTCTGTGGCTGGTTCATCGGCGATGGTCATCTGGTCACCGCCCACGGCTAATCTGCCCGACAGCTACATCGTGCGGTATAAGGCGGATGCACAACCTGTCTGGACGGAAGTTGTCGCTGTTGACACCTTTTTGATGTTGACAGGATTAGAGAGAGCTACTCGCTATTGTGTCAACTTGTTCTATGTCTGTGGATTTGACACCACATTGTCATCATCGGTATGTTTTAGGACGCTTCATTATCTGGAATGCTTGGAAACAGATCCCAACCCTACTGTCATTTCAGGCTCTCCCCAATTGGAAACAAGTTATCCGATATCGGGAGCCCTCCACTCCTACCGTGAAGAGATTATCAGAGCCCGCGAACTCAGTCCTGACGGTAGCCCTGTATTGCTCACGGGCATCTCCTATCAGTATGCATCCCCGTATCCTTTAGATACCAAAAATCATGTGGAAATCTATTTGACACATCGTGAAGACAGTGTTTATCGTAATAGCATTGACTTTACCCCTCTTACTGAAGCTTCTTTAGTTTATGTGGGGGATTTTTACTGTCAGTTAGGATGGAATTATTTTGAGTTTTCCACCCCATTCTATTTTGATGGTATTCATAATCTGGTTGTCTTTGTGTTAGATAAAACAGTCGATACAGCAACCAACAGCAAAGCCTACCACACGTTCAAATGCCACCAGATACCCAACAACAATGTTTCATTGGGTTGGGTGACCACTTCACCTTTGGATCCTAATGCACCATTTCTTCCCACAGCTGGTTTCATCCGCAACAATATGCGTTTCACGGTTTGTTCGCATTCCGAAAGCGTTCCTTGCACTCCACCTAATATTTATCATCACGAATGGTCGAACGACAGCGTAACAATATACTGGGCATCAGGGTTGAATGATTCTGTCTGGGTGTTGCGTTATAGGTTGTTGGGAGACAATGGTTGGACTTATGATTCCACGGCTACTTCGCCATACAAGATCTATGCACCCTCACCAGACAGCATATACGGCATCGAACTCCAATCGAAATGCGGTGACAGTCTGTACAGTGTTTGGAAATCGCCATTCTCAACAACGGATTCCCCTTGTCGTCCGGTAAGCGACATCACCTTGTCGTCCGTGAGTGAGCATACCGCCGAAATCACCTGGGTCCCAGGCGGAAACGAAAGTTTTTGGACATACTATCCTGTTGCGGATTTCACCACACCCGCCCCACCGCCTGCTAATGAGGGCTGGATTGCCACGACAGACCCTCTTTTGTTAGACTCACTTGCTGAGGGACATTGTCATCATCTCTGGATTAGAGCAGGTTGCGGTGCGGGAAACCTCAGTTCAGCCCAACCCTTTGAATTTTGGACAAGTTGCCATGAAATAGACCACTTACCTTATACTGAAGATTTCAACAACCCTGAAGATACGATATATCTTGGTGCGCAAAATTCGGGACCGCTGCCACACTGCTGGCGAAAGCTGAGTCCCTATCTTGATTCAGGTCCTTATTGCACCAGCGACAGTTGTCTTACGTTCTACAGCACCAGCAACGAGTACAAGGTGGCCATTCTGCCGCGCCTTTCCGACGACCTGCTGATTTCCCACCTCAAGATGAGCTTCTACTGCAAGAAACTGCAAAATTCCTATTCATCCTCTTTGATAGTAGGTGTGATGGACAACCCCACAGATCTTTCTTCGTTCACACCTGTGGATACAGTTTACACTCCAGATGTCAATTGGTGGAATTGGCATCAAAGGGAGGTTTTTTTCGAAAATTACACTGGGACGGGACATTACATCGCTTTGAAATATCAGAATTCTTCCTCAAATTATTTCAAGATGGACAACTTGACGATAGATACCGCGTTCACCTGCCATACGCCCACAAATCTGATGGCGACAGGCATTTCACCCTCATCCATTTACGTGACTTGGGAGGATGAGGACGGTGAGAATGAGTGGCAGGTGGCGTTAGTGCCAGACTACCTCACTGATCCAGTTGGCAATAGCATTGTGACCGTGCATGAGAAACATCACCTTTTCACAAACCTCACAGACAGCAATTATGTATTTTTTGCACGAACGCGCTGTGACAACGGCTGGGGTTACAGTGAATGGGTGTCTGTTCCCGTAACCACCTTCTCCCACGAACCAGCCGGAGTCCCTTATTTCCATGATTTTGAGAATGGAAATGAAAACGCTGCTTGGCGAGTGGAGAACGGGAATTTTGTCAATCGGTGGTATATCGGAAAACCAAACGGTTACAACGATTCTTTGCTGTTTATAACCAACAACTACGGTGTTGATGCATCCTACAGCAGCACACGGTCTGTGGTGTGGGCATATCGCGACTTTTTCTTTTCAGGAGCCTCCGAATATGAGGTTAAGTTCAGGTGGCTGTGCCAAGGGAACATCAATTACGGATATATGCAGGCTCTCGTTGGGGAACCCACTCCGATACCTGTTTCCCAAAATGACATTCTTTATCCCGACGGTGCAGAGCTGTTAGGAAAGTATGTGCTTCAGGACAACTGGAAAACAGATCGTTACGTATTTGGGAGCGAATACGACAACACCATGCAGCGTCTCTATTTTCTCTGGCGCAATGCCTCGTATCCGTCGAATCCGCCGGGAGCGGTTATCGACCACGTGGAGATCATCCCTTACCATTGCGTCCGACCGACTGACCTTACGTTGGATTTTGTGGACGATCACAATGCCATCATCTCCTTTTCCCCTGCCTTGAATGATATTACCACTTGGGAGTATGTTGTTTTGGAAGGCGACAGTTTCCCGGAGGATTCCCTTTCCGCTCTCATTACCTCAAACACGTCTGTCACGCTCTCCGGACTATCTGAAAACACCTATTACACCCTTTATATTCGCGGTGTCTGCAGCAATGGTTATCACTCTTCTTGGGCTGAATTAAAGTTCAGGACAGAATGCTCCCCTCTTGTTCTGCCATACGTGGAGACATTCGACGTGGCTGGTGGCAGCAAGTTTGAATGTTGGTCGTTTCCTGCTCCCGAGACAGGCATACATAGTCCATTTTTGAGTAACAATAGCTCTTGGGATGACGGAGGTTACGTTCTACGTTTTGAGGGTGTCAACTCCACAGATGCTTTGGCCATACTTCCCGAAGTTCCTTCCGATTATTCTGTCAACAATCTGCGGCTATCGTTCATGATGCGCACAAGCAGCGGCTATTCCAGTTTGATTGTGGGGGTGATGTCCGATCCCGGTGACATCTCGACCTTTGTTCCGGTGGATACAGTCCAAACCGTTGAGTCACAAGCCGTCAATCGGATGGATATCTTTTTTGACCATTATCAGGGCTCAGGCACTTATATTGCCATTATTTTCGATTATGAGGGAGAATACGATTTCTTCATTGATTTGGACGATTTGGTGCTGGAAGAGGCCCCCTCATGTCTTGCCCCGTCCGATTTACGGGTCACCAACATATCCCAGCATTCGGCAACGCTATGGTGGATGCCAGCCAATGATGAGCAGGCATGGGAGATAGCCTACGGCACAGAAGACTTCAACCCGGATTCAACAACAAATGTCTGTGTGGTAAATACAAACCCGTTCGAGTTGACAGGACTGGATGAAGGCACCTTCTATGGTTTCTATGTGCGGGCAATATGCTCTCCTGGAGAGCACAGCGAATGGAGTCCGCTCGGCTACATTTTCACTCGTTGTTACCCAATGTCTGTTGTCAGCGGGCCTTATCAGGAATCTTTCGACAGCTACACAACCGAGGTCTCCACATCGTATTTTCCACCGATGGATTATCCATATATCTCCTATCCGGACTGCTGGTCTTTTCTCAATCTCCATGTTCTTGTCGGTTGCCCTCCCGGGGTACTTCCCGCCGCTTTTTTGTCTAGTAGTAGCAACCTGATTGTTTGGGGCAACAGTCTGCACCTCGTGGACAGCAAGGTCACGCCGATGTATGCGGTTCTTCCTGAATTTGCCGAACATCTTCGTTTCCTAAAGCTGACGTTCTCCTACAAATATGCAACCTATCGTCCAACTCTTTCGGTGGGCTATATGACCGACCCTTCTGACGGGAACACCTATCATGAAGTACAATTCTGCCCGAGACCGAACAACATAAGCAATTTCACGACCCTGACCATTGATTACAGTACGCTCGGCCTTGTTGCTGACAGCAACTACTATATTGCATTCCGAACGTATGACACCGTTACGGGATGGACAAATGCCGCCATCGAAAATGTGAAAGTGGAGCTTATCCCGAATGCTTTTCCCTCACCTACCCAGCTGAATGTCAGTGATATTACCACGCACTCGGCTGTGCTGGATTGGACCAACGGAAATGGCGAAGACCATTGGGTGGTACAGTACAGAGTGGCCCATAAATCCGTATGGACGGACAGCATGGAAGTTCTTGAGCATCCCGTCCTCCTCGACAGTTTGGCAACCAACACGGAATACGAGGTTCGGGTAAAATCGGTTTATGGGAAGAACAACAATACCATGTGCAGTGCCTACACCACCACGGCGTTCACCACCCTCGACGACACTTGGGTGCCCGAATACGGTGGTTTTGACCAGCACGTCACCATCCGACCCAATCCTGCCAAACAATATATCGACGTGATTTTGGAGGAGGAATCAGGGCCTTGCCAGATCGAGTTGTACGACAGCCAAAGCCGAAAGGTCAGAGAGATGTCTATGGCGGGAAAGAGTGTGAGAATCCCTCTCGGGCATCTTGCCTCAGGCGTTTATTTCATCCAAATCAAGGGCGATGATATAAAGGTCACCAAGAAATTCATCAAAGAATAGTATCTTTGCACCCAAAACTTTGAACCTTGAACTTTGAACCTTGATCCTTGAATCCTGAAACTTGAAACTTGAAACTTAGAAAACCCATATTATTATGAAAAACCTCATTTCCTTATTCGTTATTTTAGCGACGCTGGTGGCAGGGCTGAACGCACAGACCCTCACCGTTGCAGGTGGCAACACGGCTACCGACCGATACATCCCTGTATATGGATATTATATGGATGTGCCGCAGAAATCACACGTGCTGTATCCTGCCAATTTGCTGACCGACATGGTGGGCTCGCACATCACTGGGCTGACCTACTACTTCTCCTCGCTGCCCTCGGGTGCATGGGGAGGCACTCAGATGGTCCGCATGGGCATCACCACCGCCTCCGACCTGCAAAACGGCTATGACAATGCATCGGTCACGACGGTTTGGACCGGCACGTTGTCGAGTTGCATTTCGGAGTCAACCATGGTGATCACGCTGGATGAGCCGTTTCCATATACCGGTGGGAACTTGCTGATAGAATTCGAGAATCCCGTCGGGACTACGTGGAAAGACTCCTATTTCTACGGGGCAACACAGACCGCCCAACTCTCCTATATTACTTATACCACATCCGTTTCGACATATACATACGGTGCAGCATTCTTGCCGCAAACCACTTTCACCTACGAAAGCGGCTGTTTCGCGCCCATATACACACACGCGAGTAACACAAGCGTGGAAACCGTACTGCTGACGTGGAATGCTGACCCTATTCTGCCCGCTTCGTCCTATACGGTAGCTTACAAGAAAGCTTCTGACACCGTCTTCACGGAGGTGACGGCCACAGATACTTTCCTGACCCTGACAGGACTTCAGATTTCCACCGATTACGAATGGAAAGTGCGCTCCCACTGCGACACTGCCGGAATGAGCAATTGGAGTACGGTCAACACGTTCACAACGCTGCAACATCCTGCTACTCTGCCATATCAGTGCGGTTTTGAAGATAACGCCGAGAACTTGGAATGGGGTTTCGCTCAAAACTCCACCAACCAGTGGCATATTGGGGAAGCCGTGGCACGAAACGGCGAAACATCTCTTTACATCTCCAATGACGGCGGTGAAAGCAACGCCTATACGCTCACCCAATCGTCTGTGGCCTGGGCTTACCGCGACATTCAGTTCGCCCCCGGACACTCGCAATACCAAATCTCCTTCGATTACAAAGGAATGGGACAAAGCGGTCAGGATTATGTCAAGATGTTTTTGGGTCCGCAAACCACCCCTGCTGGTTCCGCAGCACCAGCAGGGACAACACAGTTAGGCGACGCCTTGAGCATGGTTAATGCATGGCGGCACTTTAGTTTCACGGTGGATTCCTCCTTCGCGGGAAACCAGCGACTTTACTTCCTTTGGGTAAACAACGCTTCCGACGGTACAAATCCGCCCGCCGCCATCGACAATCTCCGTGTGGAGGCTTCGGATTGTGGCGTTCCTGTTGAGATGGCAACCATCTCTGTAACGGATTCTTCGGCCATCGTGTCGTGGAATGCCGTACCAGGCGCAACCGCAGGCTACGAGGTGGCCTACCACTTGGAGTCTGACACCAACTATCTGACAATAACGACTATGGACACGTTCTGTGTCCTTCCGGCATTGCAGTCTTTCAGCGAATACCTGTGGATGGTGAGGACACGCTGTTCGGCCACAGAGCAGAGTGCATGGAGTTCTGAAACGATGTTCCATACGCAGATATCCATTGCCCATGTCCCCTTCCATTGCGGATTTGAGGATGCTGTTGAGAACAACAACTGGCAGTTTGTCAACGGCACCGGCGTTAACAAGTGGTGCATCGGCACGGCCGCGCACACCTCAGGCGAAATGGGTATGTATATTACCAACGACAATGGAGAGCACAACAACTACTCACCGCCCAGTTCTTTCTCCGTTTGGGCCTATCGCGACATATACATCGACTCCACCCTCAACGATGTACTGCTCACTTTTGATTACCGGAATGCGCACGTCCCAGCCAACTCCGCTAGAGTGTTCATGGGACCACCTTCTACTTTGCCTTCCGGAAATAATGTCCCAGAAAATGCCGTACAGCTTGGGAGTTCATTAGCCACTGCATATAACGAATGGAAATCAGCTTATTACATGTTAGACTCCACACAGCGGGGATTGCAACGACTCTATTTCCTCTTCTACAGAAGTTCCGATTCCTACCATTACCAGAACCAACCTTTCGCTATCGACAATATTGCAGTCGTGGAGCCTCACTGTCTCTATCCTATTGAAAGATCCGTGGCCTCTTTGGACAGCACAACGGCATTGCTGACGTGGTCAACTCCGCTGACAGGACAACCAAACAGCTATACTGTAGCATACAAGCAAAAAAACGAGACGGATTTCACCAGTGTTACGGTCACTGACACATTCGTTATGCTCACCGAATTGGAATATTCCACCCACTATGTGTGGAAGGTGCGCAGCAATTGTAGTGCATCGGAAGTAGGCGACTGGAGTCCTGAATTAAGTTTCCTCTCCGCCCCCATTGTCTATCCGCTACCCTACTGCTGCAGCTTCGAGGACTCCACCGATAATGCCCAATGGCAATTCATTGCATCAGACACTAACACGCAATGGTATATTGGTCAAGCTATCAATAACGGCGGCACCTCTTCCTTATATGTTTCTAGTGACGATGGAACAACCTCTTCTTGCTATCATCCTGATTATTACAGTGTTTACACGTTAGCCTATCGGGATTTGTATTTCCATCGTGCCACTGAATATTTGATTTCGTTTGATGTCAAGGAGAGCCGTTGCGATTATTCTTCCCTAAAGCTCATTATTGGTCGGCCAGCCATCCAAGAATCAATCAATTACAACAATGGCATTCCATCAGAAAATTCATTTATTCACTTCTTTAACAGTCAATACTATCAAGCACCTGACAGTGTTTGGCAACATTATGAGTTCATTGTTGATTCCTCATACTATGGAGCAGAACGAATCTATTTCAGCTGGGAAGATTATGGCTATTACACGTGCGACCCCACAGCAGCGGTGGACAATTTCTGCGTGTCGGCCACTACCTGCGGACGACCTGGCTCTTTACAAAATGTAACCGTTACGGACACTTTAGCCGAACTCTCTTGGCAGCCTTTCGACAATCAGACAGCTGAATCTTATACTGTTGCCTATCGGGAAGAGACAGACACCGTCTTCACAGAGATGGTAGTCACGGACACATCCTGCATAATAGGCGGCCTGCAACCACTCACCGAATATGTGTGGAAAGTCCGCGCCAACTGCAGTGCTTCGGAATATAGCTTCTGGAGCGATGAATCAGATTTCTTCACCGACCAACTGCATGTTGGGTTGCCCTATTTCTGTGATTTTGAGGATGCTGTGGAAAACAGCAACTGGCAGATTGTAACTGACTGGGAATCAGAAAACAATCAAGTTTATATTGGTAATGCCGTTGCGCACGGCGGACAAAATTCCCTATACATCAGCAATGATGGCGGCCTCACCAACAGTTACATCTCGGATGGAGGAGAACCGTATGCCTTCCGGGAAATCTACTTTACCCCAGGATTCTCCAAGTATCAGATTGATTTTGATGTTAAAGGCGGCGGTAGTATGCAGGGATTTATGCAAGTTTTCCTCAATTATGATGCCGTGAGCGGATTTCTGAGCGAAGCGCCGTTCTGGACACACCACTGTATCATGGTGGATTCTACGTTTGCCGGACTTCAACAGCTGCGCATCGATTTCCGGTTCAACACCTCCTTGAATCCTGCCGGTGCCATTGACAATATTTCTATCAAGGGCATCAGCCACAGCATTCCTGAACAATTAGCCACAACGGACATCACCGCGCACGCAGCGCGTCTGACTTGGCAGCCCGACACCGTTGAAGTACCGCAAGGCTATATTTTAGCTTACCGCGCCGAAACCGACTCGGCATATACGGAAACACTTCTGTCCGCTTCCGACACAGCCTTCCAACTTTCCAACCTAACAGCATCCAGCTGGTATGCCTGGAAGTTGAAAGCCCAATATGCAGGCAATGTATGGAGCGATTGGAGTAGCGAGAAAGCGTTCCAGACGTTGGCACAGATACCCTATTTCTGCGATTTTGAAGACGATGCGGAGAACGCCTGTTGGACCATCCGAAACGGTGAGGATTGTGAAATCGGCGATTATTGGGCATCTTTCAGCTATGATTACCAGAACCGCTGGTATATCGGTACGCTGGCAGACGCTTCCGACAACACGCTACTATATATCTCCAGTGATGGTGGTGTTTCCAACACCTACGATTTCCAACACAATGCGTATGTTTGGGCGTACCGCGACATCTATCTGGAACCGGGATATTCCCAGTATCAGCTCTCTCTGGATTTCAAGGGCGTGGGACAAGAAGGACAGGATTATGTGAAACTTTTCCTGGATACACCTGCATCTCCGATTTTCGATATCTACGATGCTACCATTCCCCTTACACAAATCGGGGAAACATTGAACCTGACGGAACAGTGGACACATAAGAGTTTCACGGTGGATTCCACCCATGCGGGCGTGCAACGGCTCTACATCTTGTGGAATAACGACTATAATTCCGGCACTAACCCGCCTGCCGCCATCGACAATATCTCCATCACCGTCTCCACGTGCGGTGTCCCTGCTAATTTGGCAACCCAGGCGCAAGACACCACAACAACCCTTTCCTGGGCTCCCAGCGCAGGCTCCCCGCTCTCCTACACTTTGGCTTACAAGAAACTGGACGACAGTCTCTATGTGGAAATGTCTGTGCAAAACACAACTTGTGTGCTGACCGGACTTCTTCCTGAAACCACTTACACGTGGAAAATCCGCGCCAACTGCACAGATAATGAACAGAGTGAATGGAGCGGAGATATGTTCTTCACCACCACGCAGATGCTGAATCATTTGCCCTACGTTTGCGCCTTTGACAACACCGCTGAAAACAGCCAATGGACGATGGTAAACGGCGAAGCGGAAAACCAATGGGTCATCGGCAATGCTACCGGCTACGGCGACAACAGCGCCCTCTACATCTCCAACGACAACGGCACGACCAACGCCTATACCATCACGGAAACCGCTTCTGTGTGGGCATATCGCGATGTCTTCTTCGATAACGGCCATACTGAATACCAGCTCTCGTTCGATTTCAAAGGCATGGGCCATTCCAACACCGACTACATGAAGGTGTTTGTGGGCAGTCCCGCTGTTCCGTCCGGCACTGCAACACCCGCCGGCGCAGTGCAACTGGGTACTACCCTATCCTCTGTTAACGACTGGACACATTACGCATTCACCCTCGACTCCACCTACTCTGGAGTGCAGCGCATCTATTTCCTGTGGGTCAACAACAACTCTATAGGGTTGCAGCCGCCCGCCGCAGTCGATAATCTCGCCATCCTCGGACTGACTTGTGTCACCCCTTCTGAGCCAGTGGTAACGGACATGACGGACAACACCGTGACACTCAGCTGGTCACCGAATCCGGTCGGCACTGCCGCCTCCTACACGGTGAGCGTGCGACAGGCGGAGAGCACCACAACCTCCGAATATACTACCACTGACACGTTCTTGACCATTAGCGGACTCACTCCGTCCGCCGCCTACTTCTGCAAAGTGCGCGCCAACTGCTCCGCCAACGATCATAGCGGATGGACCAGCGACCTCAGCGTACAAATGCCGGCAACCATTCCGTACCTTTGCGACTTCGAGAATGCCAACGAGCGCAATGCTTGGCAAACTGTAAATGGGAATTATATTAACCAATGGTATATTGGCAATGCCGTTAACAATGGGGGGGATTATTCTATATACATTTCCAATGACGGTGGCGTTTCTTACGCCTTTTCCCAAAGTTACTCTACTGCCAACTTCTCATACGTGTGGGCATATCGGGACATTTATTTCGACCCGTCCGACTCTGTATATACTCTCTCTTTCGACTTCCGTGGGGTAGGTGGGACAGACTGGCGATATTTATCTTATGCGAATGTTTACATAGGTACACCTACTATCCCCAACGGCTCAACAGTACCCGACGATCTCACCGCACTTGAAACCGGTCTTTGCGGAATGTCGGCGTGGACAACCAAGACCTACACGTTGGACCACACCTATTCTGGTCTGCAGCGTCTCTATTTCTTCTGGAGCAACACGGGCTATTATGTCGCCAACCCGCCGGCCGCTATCGACAACATCAACATTGAAGGCACCCCTTGCACTAACGTTCCTTCCGAACTGACCGCACAGGTGATGGATACGCTCGCCAATCTATTGTGGTCTATGCCCAACGGCAGTTCCGAATCCTACACTGTTGCCTACAAACTGCAATATGACACCGCCTTCACCTTCATCACCGTACAGGACGAACATCTCACCATTGGCAACCTCACCCCGCTGACCACCTACGTTTGGAAAGTGCGGGCCAACTGCACCGCCACCGACCACAGCCAATGGTCTGCGGAATCCACCTTCCAGACCCCGGCGATTACTGCCCGTCTGCCATACGTATGTGATTTCGAAGATGCGGATGAGAACAGCCGATGGACGTTCGTGAACGGGAGTTACGCCAACAAATGGCATATCGGAAACGCTGTGAACAACGGAGGTAACTCATCGTTGTATGTTTCCAATGAGAATGGCGCCACCAACACCTACTCGACAACCTATTCGATGATATGGGCTTACCGCGATGTCTATCTGGATCCCAGCTATACCGATTATGTGATTTCATTCGACTGCAGAGCTTTCGGCGAGCTGTATAACAACAATCCTGTTGACTACGCGAAAGTATTCTTAGGACCTCCCACGACGCCAACTGTCACGCCCGTCAGCTCAAATATTATTGTCCCCGATGGTGCAACCCAGATGGGCGATGTCATCTATTTGGATTCCACCTGGCACAATGTCACCATCAATTTAGACACCGCCTTCTCCGGTCTGCAGCGCATCTACATTCTGTGGCGCAGCGACGTGAGCATGGGTACCAATCCGCCAGCGGCTTTCGACAACATCTCCATCACACCGGAAGGTTGCGGCATTCCACGCCATCTAACCGCCAACCAAGTGTCGGAGAACGATGCGGTGTTGTCGTGGAGTGCGGTTTACCAAGCCGATTCCTACACGGTGGCTTACCGCCGACAATCCGACAACACCTATAGTTATGTGACAGCCAACAGCAATCAAGTCACGTTGACCAACCTGCAACCCAAGACCAACTATATAGTCAAAGTCAGGACCAACTGCGACACTATGCAAGGCGTTTGGAGCAACGAGTTCCAGTTCAGCACGACCACACTGCCCTATTTCTGCGGCTTTGAGGAAGCAGATGAGAACGTATGTTGGATAATAGATGACGGTATGAACAACCACAAGTGGTATATCGGCCATGCGGCGCACTGTGATGGCGATTCCGCATTGTACGTTTCCAACAACAATGGTGTTTCCAACACCTTCTCCGACAACGTGAACGCCCAGACCTGGGCTTACCGCGACATCTACTTCGACCCGCAATATTCCGAGTATCTGATGGAATTCGACATCCGCTCTTACGGTTATCCCGGAGCGTCAGCGGACTATGTAAGGGTGTTCCTCGGACCACCGACAACCCCTTCTGGCAATTACACCCCCGCCAATGCAGAAGTTATCGGCGACTTCTATGGGATGGCCAACTGGAACCATTTCCGTTTCGTAATCAACGGTTCCCATGCGGGCATGCAACGCCTGTATTTCCTTTGGACACAGCAGATTGTCGGGACGAACAACAACCTTCCGGGTGCCGTGGACAACATCTCCATCGTCGGTTCGCCATGCAGCATCCCGACGGAACTGACCGTTTCCGACCTTGCCGATGTCACAGCAGTGGTTTCCTGGAGCCCCGGTGCGTGCGGCATCACCAACGACTACACAGTCGGCTACCGGATGAGCAGCGATACAGGATGGTACGAGCTTTCCACCACCGACACGTTCCTGTTGCTGCAGAATTTGCAGTCCTCCACGCAATACACTTGGCGGGTGCGCAAGAGTTGCGTGCCTTCATTCGCCAGCCAGTGGAGCGATGTGAGCACCTTCTTCACTGAAGCCACCGAAGCGCAGCTGCCCTATTTCTGCGGCTTTGAAGAGAGTGACGAGAACCGCGACTGGCGTCTGCTGGGTGTGGGCGACAACCGCTGGTATATTGGGCAGGCCGCGCAACAGACAGGCCAACACGCTCTCTACGTCTCCAACGACAACGGTGCAACCAACGCCTACAATGTCTATGGCTCTATGAGCAACTCCTGGGCTTATCGTGACATCTATTTCACCCCAGGATATTCTGAATACCAGATTGCCTTCGACTTCCGAGGGCTTGGGCAGAGCGGCGATGACCGCACCCGCATCTTCCTCGGATCTCCTGTCCCTGTGGAGCCCAATGCCACCTATTCCATCACTATCCCTTCCGGATTGGAGGAACTCGGCAACGGGTTGTACACGGATGCCGCATGGACCAGCCATTCATTCACGGTCGATTCCACACACGCGGGACACCAGCGGCTCTACTTCCTCTGGAGCAATGGCTACTACGAGGGAACGAACCCGCCGGGCGCCGTCGATAACATCATGATTTACGGCGGTTCCTGCGCCGCACCTCACACGCTGACGGTAACGGCAACCTCCACGACCAGCATCAGCATCAGCTTCACCCCCGCCGACACCAGTGACCAGAATTGGGAAGCCGTTATTGTGGAAGACGGGCAAACTTTAGACACCACGCAGATTGTCGCGCTGACAAATATCGCTTACACCTTCAACAATCTGCACAAAGACAGGCTTTACACCATCTATGTGCGTACCAATTGCGGGAACAGCAAGAGCGCATGGTGCTCCACTTCGCAAAGGACGGACTGCGGCACCATCACCGATATTCCTTATATGGAATCCTTTGACACCTACGGAACCGGCTCCAACTTGGACGGCTATTCCGCATTCCCGAGATGCTGGAGCCGCCTCTACTCCTCCTATATCGTCGCACCTTATCCGTTTATTTTCCCCAATGGATATTACAGCTCACCGGGTTCGCTCTATTTCCAACCCAGCAACGGCCACAACGTCGCCATCACGCCCGAATTTGATTCGTCTATCCCGATGAACACTTTGCAGGCGTCGTTCAAGTTCAAAGCCAACACGACAGCCCCCAACTCCATTTTGGTAGTGGGTGTGATGACCGATCCTAACGACTTCTCCACGTTCACGCCTGTTGACACGGTCTTCCCGAACCCTTACGCGCTGACATCTTGGATTGACAGGACCGTCAGTTTGGCTTCCTATACCGGCAACGGTCACTACCTCGCTTTTATGCAGGAGAACTTCTCCAATCCGCTCACCCCGGTCAGCATGGACAATCTGACGGTGGAATACCTCTCCGCTTGTCCGCTGCCCACGAATGTGACCGCTGAACCCATCACCCACGACAGCGTGTTGGTGGATTGGCAACCCGGCGGGTCGGAGACCGCTTGGCGCGTGGTGGTCGTTCCTAACGGCAATGGACCTGAGAGCGGCACACCTGTGCAGACGGGAACTCATCCGATTGTTATCGGTGGCTTGGCCGACAACACGATGTACGATGTCTTCGTACAGTCCGATTGCGGCAGCTCGAGCAGCTCGTGGTGTACCCCCACCACTTTCATGACGACTTGCGCCCCCGTGGTGGATCTGCCCTACTCGGAGAATTTCGACGACTACCCGTGGATGAGCACCTATATTGTGAGACCCGACTGCTGGATCTTCCCCGTCACCTACGCCGAATGTCCCAGAATTGACTGGAACACCTACGGCTATTACGGCATGGAGAGCAAAGCCCTTCTCTTCCACTCCGACACGTCAACGACTGCCACCGCTGTCACCCAGCCGTTCGGGGTGGATATCCATTCGCTGCGGGCTCAGTTCCGGCTGTCTGCTGACCACGAATATATCGCCGGATGTATGGAAGTGGGGGTGATGAGCGACCCGTACGACCTTTCGACTTTTGAATCCGTACAGGTTATTTCCATCGCCCATTTTGATACCTGGCAGGATGTCACGGTGGATTTCCGCAACACGGCGATGACGGGCACCAACCGCCATATCGCCTTCCGACAGGTGGGATTACACTCCTCTAATATGGCTATGTGGCTTGACGATCTGATTGTCTATCAAGCAGATGATTGCGATGCACCCTCCGGTTTGACTGCCCACGACCTCACCTCCACTTCGGCTACCATCTCGTTCGAGCCCTCGCAAAGTAGTGCTTCACAATGGGAATACGTGGCCTGCGCCCCGGGAGTTTCTCCCAGCACCCAAACCCCGGTGGCCACCGCCAACACCTCGTTTGTCGTTGACAACCTGACTCCCGGACAAACGTACCGCATATTCGTGCGGACTGTCTGTGGCTCGAACAGCCATTCGGGATGGTCAGAGCCGTTAGAAATCACCCCGGACTGTGGAATTATCAGCCAATTGCCCTACACGGAGACGTTTGACACATACGGAACAGACAGCAAAGCGGCCTTCCCCGATTGCTGGCGCCGCATTCTGACCCCTGCATCCTACTCCTACTACCCCATCGTTTCGTCCGAAGTTTCTGCCAGCGGTGTCGGGTCGATGCTCTTCCTCGCCAACTCTTTCAGCGACGACTGGGCCATCACCCCGGCATTCGCCCCGAATCTCTCCTTCGACAGCATCCAACTGGATTTCAGCTACTTCCAGGAAGCTGGTGCGGTTCCGGGTTGGGACACGATGTTCATAGGCGTGATGAGCAGTCCTTACGATGCCGCCTCCTTCGTGCCGGTCGATACCATCACCCTCCAGAGCTGGGGTGTGTGGGAACCGCATTCCGTACTCCTTGACCACCACAACGGCGACGGACGGTATGTGTCGTTCCGCTATCACTGTCCCGCCTATTTAGGCAAGGTGTTCATTGACGACGTGGTGTTCTCCGTAAGACCTGATGTCGGGGTTCCCGAGCGTGACATCGACCAACTCTTGCATCTCTACCCCAACCCCACGACTGGAAAATGCATCGTCCGCAACGAGCAAGACCTCATCGAGCAGTTGGAGGTATATGATATGTACGGAAAACGGTTAGAGCAGCACTTTGTGCGTGATTACCAGACGGTTATCGACCTCTCCACCCGTGCCTCCGGTGTCTATTTCGTGCGTGTGACCACCGAACAGGGCACCGTCACCAAACGGGTGGTGAAACGGTAATGGGCGGATATATCATCTGTTCCAGAATTAACAGAAGCAAAACAACTTGACAATCAATATTGCAAAATGAAAAGAATCATCCGAATTTCAACATTGGCCCTACTGGTCGTCTTGACCTTGACGGGCTGTAAGAAAAGTTATACCGTCACGGTGAAATCCAACAACACGGAATGGGGTTCTGTCACAGGCTCAGGCACATACAAAGACGGTGAGACGGTCACCCTATCCGCAGTGCCTGTGATGGGATGTTGTTTTGTCCGCTGGAACGACGGCGATGCCACCAATCCGCGCCAAATTGTGGTGAGCGGCGATGCCGAATACATCGCCATATTCACAGACACAACCGGCGGCGGCAATGACTTAACCGGCACCGTTGTACACGATGCGGTGACCGATTACGACGGTAACAGCTATGACGCAGTGTGGATGTATGACGACGCAGGGATGCGTCGCCCCCTGATGCATCTATGCTTTTTTCAACCACTTTTTTGTTTTTTGTATGGATTTTTGCTTATTCCTCCTTTTTTTTCGTACTTTTGCAACTTGGTTTTGAAAACATTTGAATGAACAAAAGTTATAACGATATGAAAAGATTACAAGCCTTGATGGCATTGTTTGCCATCGCTTGCATCGCCATGGCCAACCCCGTGACGAAAACCGCAGCCCTGCAAAAGGCGAAAGTCTTTGCCAAAGAGCATCTTGGACGGCACAACGAGAATGTGAAGGTGTCCTATCAAAGTGAATTGAAAGGAAAAGCCGGCCATCCCGGACTGTATATCTGCAATTTTGACAACGACAAAGGCTATGTCATCCTTTCCGGCGACGACCGTACCGTGCCGGTGCTTGCCTATTCCGACAAAGGGTCGTTGGATGTAGACCACATGCCCGAAAACATGAAATGGTGGTTGCAGTATTACGAGGAAGCCATTGAACAGGTGGTGGAATACCAGCTCACCAACAAGATGCCTGCCGGCAGGCCCACCGACGTCATCAAGCCTCTCATCAAGACCAAGTGGGACCAGATATGGCCTTTCAACGAGATGTGCCCTTCCATAGGCAATGTCAAATGCCCCACGGGGTGCGTGGCCACCGCCATGGCACAGGTGCTCAACTACCACCGCTGCCCTGCAGACTCCACCAATGCCATCGATGCCTATACGACCAATTCATACAAGGTGCAAATGCCGCGACTTGAACCAACGACCTTCGACTGGGACAACATGCTCAACGTCTATGGACGCAACGCGACGCAGGAGCAGAGGGATGCCGTGGCCAAACTCATGCTCTATTGCGGCCAGGTGGTGCAGATGGACTACACACCAGCAAGTTCGGGAGCCAACACCGACTATCTCGGATATCTGCTTCCACGTTTTTTCAACATCCCCAATACCGCTCACAGCATCACGAGGTATGGATACACCATAGAGCAATGGGACAGCATACTGATCAACGAACTGAAACACAAACGCCCGGTGCTCTATACCGGCTTCACCATGGCGATGGAAGGCCACGCCTTCGTTTGCGACGGGTATGACGGAAATGGGTTCTACCACATCAACTGGGGATGGGGAGGCAATGGCGACGACTATTTCCGCATCTCCGTGCTTGATGCCAGTGCCAACGGAACGGGAGGAAGTTCCACATCATTGAGGTTCTCGCTCATGCAGTCGGCCGTCGTCGGCATCACCCGAGAGGGCGAGGATGAGTTTGTGGCACCAGAAGTTCCCATTGCAGCAGTATCACGCTCCAGTTTGAAGTATGGCAAGGAATATGTGAGAGACAGCGTGGGAATGGACTTCTCAAAAATCGTTGTTGACATGTCGGTGATCTATGATGGTGACGACTGGAGCTACAACGGCAGGATAGGCCTGGCGCTCTATGATGATGAAGGTAAGATGGTGAGGACGGTAGGCAACGCCAACCTCCGCCTGTGGAGGGCGTATCCTGACGGCGCCGAGGTGAACATCAAGTTGGGCAAGGGCATCGAACAAGGGCATTATACCCTCAAGACCGTCTATTGGGAGAATGGAGGAGGACTTCCCAAGTTGGCCAGGAATGCCGACGCCAACTACATCGACGTGCAAATTCAGGGCAACACCCTCACGCTCACCCCCGTGCCAAGGGCAGACTTCAAGGTGCAAAACGTGAGAAGGAAGGGCCGGGACGTCGTCGTCAGGCTCACCAATGACCAAGAAACGTTTGACGGTTTCATCGTTTTGCGGAAATACAACAGCAGTGGAAAAGTGGAAGAGGTGGCGATGGAGCCAGTCATCATCGAGGAGAATTCCACACGCGACATCTCCATATATGTGGACAATGACCACAGCATCGACCTTGCCAACGAGGTGTATTTCCTCTCCGTCGACAGCTACGAAGACCAGTTCTTCTACACCAACGCCTACAACGATGGCGCACAGTTGCAAAGCAGGGTGGACATCCTCAATCTTGATGACGACGCCACCGCCATCGTGGGCGACAAGGTGATGTGCAACGTCATTTTGGAAAACAATGGGGTGGGGGAGTACCACCATTTCGTCAGTGCTACTCTCGTCAACGAACAAGGAGAGGAGATGGCTGGAAACCAAATTGTCAGCATCGAGCCCGGCGACTCCGTCACATTGGGTATGGAATTCAAGCCCGGTGCCTTCGACCAGTCTTACAAGGTGGTGGTCAAGGCCTATGAGGGCAGTGAATTGAAGACCATCGAAGAGACCCCCGCACTGATGTTGCAGAAAGGCGCCATATACTGGGTGGCAGACGGGTCGGTGAGGACGAAGAAGGCCGAGCCCAATTTCGTGGTGCCCGATGACGCCCTGGCCGTCAACTTGAAAGTGGCATACACCAGCAACGCCCAACCTAACGAGAACCCCAACACGGTCTATTTGCTCGACAAGAGCGTGCCCAAAGGCCTCATGGGCAAGAACGTGGTGAACTACGAGAACCGAGGCGGGACCATCACCATGGATGATCGATACGACTTCTATACACCAGAAGACGTGACGGCTACCATGGTGCCCAAATACATCAGGGCGTTTGCCACAGAGGATGTGGGCAGATGGAGCACGCTGACCTTGCCTTTCGCACCTATCGCCATCTCTGTGGACGGGCAGCAAGCGACCTGGCACCAGGCAGGCGAGAATGAGGAGGCCGGCGGCAACGCTAGGTTCTGGCTGATGGAGATCGTGGCAGTGGAAGGCGACCAGATGACCCTGGCTCCTGCCAGTGAGATCAAGGAAAACACCACCTATCTCATTGCCCCAGATGCCCAACTGGCAGGCAAGGCATTGCTCTTCGAAGGCAAGAAGAACACCACGCTGAAGGCAGGCTTCGCCAAGGACATGGTGGGCAAGGTGGATGGTTACGCCATCAGCACCAATTCCGTGAAAACCATCGTCAAGGATGCTTATGTGTTGGAGGGCGACCGCTTCGTCTATGTCGATGCAGATACGCCATTGCCAGCCTTCAGGGCCTGTCTCCAAGGAGCGAGGTTGGACGGCGGCGTCATCCGCATCGTAGCGCCATCGTCGCCCGACGGCATCGAGGTGGCGAGAGCGACAGCGACGCCTTCTTCCGACAAGGTATACGACCTCATGGGCGTGAGCGTGGGCAGCATGGCCGACGTGGAGAAATTGCCCAAAGGCATCTATATAATAAAAGGTAAGAAAGTGGTGAGGTAAGTATCAGCCTCCCTTGCTTGTTAAAAAATCTTAAAACCCTTTGGCTGCTTTGGTTGTGACGGGAAATGTTGCTACCTTTGCAGCCGCAAAACGGGCAAGTCTTGCACGGCCAGCTCCTTGCGAATCCTCCAGGACAGGAATGTAGCAAAGGCAGTAGGTTGAGCGGCGCGATGCAAGTAGCTTGCCCACCCCGCCTCTTTAGCTCAGTTGGCCAGAGCACGTGATTTGTAATCTCGGGGTCGTTGGTTCGAATCCGACAAGAGGCTCAAAAAACCGCATCTTCAAATGCGGTTTTTTTTGTGAAAAATTTGTCGGATTCAAATAAATGCATTATTTTTGCACACTCAACAGGCATTGTGCAAAAATGTGCCGAAACCAGTTAGAATATGTCTATTTCAAAAACAAGGCAAACGCTTGTCGATGTGGCTAGGAAGCTCTTTGCCAAGCAAGGGTTGGAGAACACGACGATGAACGACATCGCCGTGGCTTCAGGTAAAGGCAGGCGGACCATTTACACCTATTTCAAGACCAAAGAGGACATTTATTCCGCTGTCATTGCATCTGAATTGGAGAGGCTTTCCGACAAACTCGACGAAGTGGCGGCAAAGAAAATCAAGCCGCAGGACAAGATTATCGAACTCATCTACACCCACCTCAACATGATCAAGGAGACCGTCGTGAGAAACGGGAACCTCAGGGCCGAATTCTTCAGAAACATCTGGATGGTGGAGAAAATCAGGAAGAATTTCGATGAGGACGAAATAGAGTTGTTCAGAAAGGTGTATGCAGACGGGAAGGCCGACGGAGAGTTTGACATCGAGAATGTGGAACTCGTCGCCGACATCACCCATTATTGCATCAAGGGGCTCGAGGTGCCCTACATCTATGGCAGGCTAGGCCATGGGTTGACCGAAGAGACCAGCAAGCCCCTCGTGGCGAAGGTGGTGTATGGAGCCTTGGGAAAAAGTACAGGAAAATAACGTTTTTAACTATATTTATTCTATGGATTTATTGAAAGGAAAGACCGCGCTCATCACGGGTGCGGCACGCGGTATCGGAAAGGCTATCGCGTTGAAGTTCGCGGAAGAAGGTGCCGACATCGCCTTCACCGACCTCGTCATCGATGAAAACGGAAAGGCCACCGAGGCAGAGATTGCAGCCAAGGGTGTCAAGGCAAAGGGATATGCCAGCAATGCTGCCGACTATGCCCAGACCGAGGAAGTGGTGAAGCAGATACACGCCGATTTCGGGAGAATAGACATCCTTGTCAACAACGCCGGCATCACCAAGGACGGCCTGATGCTGAGGATGACGGAGCAGCAATGGGATGCAGTCATCAACGTCAACCTCAAGTCGGCATTCAATTTCATACATGCCTGCACACCCATCATGATGAGGCAGCGCGGCGGTTCCATCATCAGCATGTCGTCGGTCGTGGGCGTCCATGGCAATGCCGGGCAATGCAACTACGCCGCCTCCAAGGCCGGGCTCATCGCGCTTGCCAAGAGCATCGGACAGGAGATGGGCAGCAGGGGCGTCAGGGCCAACGCCATCGCTCCGGGATTCATCGAGACAGCCATGACGGCACAACTCTCCGAGGACATCCGCAAGGAGTGGATAGCAAAAATCCCCCTCAGAAGGGGAGGCACCGTGGACGACATCGCCAACGTGGCCACCTTCCTCGCCAGCGACCTTTCGTCTTATGTCACAGGACAGGTCATCCAGGTGGATGGAGGTATGAACATGTGACACCCGTTCCTTCGAGGTTCGCTTTTTGCCAGATGGCAGGGGCGAACCTCGAAATATTTTCATAGTAGCATCTGCTTATGACAATCCTATACGAAGACAACCATATCATCATCGTCAACAAGGAGAGCGGCGAAATCGTGCAAGGTGACAAGACGGGAGACACCCCTCTCTCCGAGAAGGTGAAGGCCGACATCAAGGAGAGGCATGCCAAGCCCGGCAATGTCTTCCTCGGAGTCGTCCACCGCCTCGACAGGCCTGTCTGCGGCGTTGTCGTCTTTGCCAAAACCAGCAAGGCACTCACCAGGCTTAACGACATGTTCAGGGAAGGGAAGGTGAGAAAGACCTATTGGGCCATCACCCAACAACGCCCCAACCCGGAGAACGGCACCATTGAAGGATGGCTGACACGCAACGAGAAGCAGAACAAAAGTTACATGCACGACAAGGAGAAACCCGGTGCGAAAAAGGCCGTGCTCAATTATAAGACCATTGCCGCCACCAACAGGTATGTGCTGGTAGAAGTGGAACTGCTCACCGGCCGCCACCACCAAATCAGGTGCCAGCTTGCCGCTATCGGATGCCCCATCAAGGGAGACCTCAAATATGGAGCCAGGCGTTCAAACCCCGATGGCAGCATCTCGCTCATGGCACGAAAGGTGGAGTTGGAGCATCCCGTAACACACCAACTCATCTCCGTCGAGGCACCCATACCCCAAGACAACCTGTGGAGAGACCTCACCTCCTCCCTTCCTTAGAATCCCATCACCTCCTACAAACTCCTATCACCTAGCATCACCTCCTACAACTTCCCATCACCTCCTATTTTCTCCTATCCCCTCGTAGAAAAAGTGGAAAAAAACTTGCTCGTTGGCTAGTTTTTGCCTATCTTTGCATCTTAGTAGCAGTTTAATTGTGAAAAACAGATATCCATGACACTCATCATCGTTGCCATTTTCCTAGTGAGTCTCGTGCTGATAGCCACGGAACAGTTGACCAACATCAACAAATCCGCAGTGGCCATCTTCGCAGGAACGATAGGATGGGTATTGTATATTTGCTACGGCACCGATTTCGTCATGAGGGAGCATCAGGGCGACTACGTCGATTTCCTTAATGGAGCCATAGCGACAAGCACGGCGGTAAAGCAATACATCGCACAAAACATCTTCCTCAAGTATGTGGGAAGCGCGGCTGAAATCGTGCTTTTCCTCCTCGCCACCATGACCATCGTGGAAATCCTCAACAACAACGGTTGTTTTGATTTCCTCACGCCATTGGTGAGGACACGCAAAAGCAGGAAACTGCTCTGGTCGGTGGGAGCGCTCACCTTTGTCATTTCGGCCAACCTCGACAACCTCACCACCACCGCACTCATGCTCGTCGTCGTCCGCAACCTCGTGTCGGGAAGGAGGCTCCGCATCATCTATGGCAGTGCCGTTGTCATTGCCGCAAACGTCGGAGGGGCGCTCACCGTCATCGGAGCCCCCACGGGAGTCTTCCTCTGGAACATCGGCGCAGTCACTGCGACCAACTTCTCCATGTACCTGTTCATTCCATGCCTCATAGCGTGGGTGCTGCCCACCTACCTCCTGGGGAGGATGCTGCCCGAAAGGGTGGACATCGCATGGAAGCCGCTGCCCTACAGAGGCGATGACACCAATCTCAATGTATGGCAGCGCATGCTGATGCTCTTGGTCGGCATCGGAGGATTGTGGTTCATCCCCACTTTCCACAACATCACCAAACTGAGTCCTTTCCTTGGGGCACTCTGTGTCTTGTCGGTGCTATGGATTGTCAATGAAATCTTCAACCACAAATTGATGAACGTGGACAAGATGATAGAGAGGAGGATGCCGAGGGTGCTGCAATACGGTGTGTTGCAAATGATGCTCTTCGTCATGGGCATGATGCTCGCCGTGGCTGTCGTAGAGGAGACGGGTGCTGTCAGGTGGCTCGCATACCGCTGCGACGAATACGTGCATAACATATGGCTGATGGGTTTGGTGACAGGACTGGTCAGCAGCGTCCTCGACAACTTCGCCACCGCCTTGAGTTTCTGCTCACTCTATCCCGTGGAGGGAAGCATCGTGGGCGACGCCTATGCCAATGCATTCGCCACAAACGGATGTTATTGGAAGGTGATGGCCTATTGTTCGGCCGTCGGAGGTAACATACTCGCGGTGGGGTCCATGAGCGGCATTGCCATGCTCAAGATGGAGCGCATCCCCGTGCTATGGTATTTCAAGAACGTAGGACTGAAGGCCCTGGCGGGAGGACTGGCCGGACTGGCCTCGCTGGCGCTCATAGCCTACTTCATGGCCTGAGCACGGCAGCTTTTTTGAGACGGGAAGAATCCCGTCGCAGCATAAACCTGACTACAGCGACGTTTTTATTGCAACCTTACAATAGTAATACCACTCATTATGACAAGAATCAAAACAATTGGAGTGCTTACCTCGGGTGGAGACGCCCCGGGGATGAATGCCGCGATACGTGCCGTCACAAGGGCAGGCATCTGCAACGGTTTCAAAATTATGGGAATCTATCGTGGGTATGACGGACTCATCAACGACGAAATCAAACCTTTCACCACGGAGAATGTCAGTGGAATCATCATGTCGGGAGGCACCATACTCAAGACAGCCAGAAGCAAGGACTTCATCACCCCCGAAGGAAGGCAGAAGGCCTACGACAACATGGTGAAACACGGCATCGACGCCCTCATTGTCATAGGGGGGAACGGTTCGCTCACCGGAGCGAAGGACTTCGCACGGGAATTCGACGTGTGTTGCATAGGACTCCCCGGCACCATCGACAACGACCTCTACGGGACAGACTCCACCATTGGATACGACACCACGCTGAACACCATCATGGACTGCGTGGACCGCATCAGGGACACGGCGCAAAGCCACGAGCGAATATTCTTTGTCGAGGTGATGGGGCGTGACGCCGGTTTCCTGGCTCAGAACAGCGCCATCGCCTGTGGTGCCGAGGCGGCCATCATCCCCGAGGAGTCAACGGGAGTGGACCAGTTGGCACGGTTCATGGAGAGGGGCATCAGGAAGTCGAAGAAAAGTTGCATCGTCATCGTCTCAGAGAGTCCCAAATGCGGTGCGCTCTACTATGCCGACCGCGTGAGGAAGGAATTCCCCAACTTCGATGTCCGAGTCACCATCCTCGGGCATTTGCAGCGTGGAGGAAGGCCCACCGCACACGACCGCATCCTGGCAAGCCGGACAGGAGTGGGAGCCATCGAGGCCATCATGCAAGGCCAGAGAAACATCATGGTGGGCGTGCGAAACAATGAAATCGTCTATGTGCCCCTCGTGGAGGCCATCAGAAGCGACAAACCCTTCGACAAGAAACTCATCAAAGTGCTCGATGAACTAAGCATCTGAACCTTCAGATACGGGCAATTGGGAGAAAAATCGAAATTTTCTGCCATCAATGCTTGCAATATACGAAAAAATTGTTAAATTTGCCGATTGCAAGCGTAACGCACTTTGACGGGGAAAGACACCGTCTTTACAACAATGCACACTTGGATTTAAATTTAATATCTTAACACTATAGCTTATGTCAAAACTCAATGGACGCATTTCGCAGATCATCGGCCCGGTGATTGATGTCTATTATGACACCAAGGGCCTTGACCCAGAGAAAGTGCTACCCAAAATCCACGACGCCCTGAAAATCGTCAGGCCCGACGGCAGGGAACTGGTCGTGGAGGTGCAGCAACACATCGGCGAGGACACCGTAAGATGTGTTGCCATGGACAACACCGATGGACTGCAGAGGGGGCTGGAGGCCATCTCCACCGGATACCCCATCCTCATGCCTGCTGGAGACCAAATCAAGGGAAGAATGCTCAATGTCATCGGGCAGCCCATCGATGGCATGAAACCGCTGGACATGTCGGGCGCATACCCCATACACAGGGAGGCACCGAAATTCGAGGAACTCTCCACGCAAAAGGAAATGCTATCCACCGGCATCAAGGTCATCGACTTGCTCGAGCCCTATATGAAGGGAGGAAAAATCGGACTCTTCGGAGGCGCCGGCGTGGGCAAGACCGTGCTCATCATGGAGCTGATCAACAACATCGCCAAAGGGCACAACGGCTACTCCGTCTTCGCTGGAGTGGGGGAGCGCACCCGTGAGGGAAACGACCTCATCCGCGAGATGATAGAGAGTGGAGTGGTCAGGTATGGAGAGAAATTCAAGAAGGCCATGGACGAAGGCAAATGGGACCTCTCGCTCGTCGACCCTGAGGAACTCAAGAAGAGCCAGGCCACCCTCGTCTACGGACAGATGAACGAACCCCCGGGGGCACGTGCTTCCGTGGCCCTCTCCGGACTCACCGTGGCAGAGGAGTTCCGCGACAATGGAGGAAAGGACGGCGAGGCTGCCGACATACTCTTCTTCATCGACAACATCTTCCGATTCACTCAAGCTGGTTCGGAGGTCTCGGCATTGCTTGGACGAATGCCCTCCGCCGTGGGATACCAACCCACACTGGCTTCGGAAATGGGTACCATGCAGGAGCGAATCACCTCCACCAAGAAAGGGTCCATCACATCGGTGCAGGCCGTCTATGTGCCCGCCGACGACTTGACAGACCCCGCACCGGCAACCACCTTCACACACCTTGACGCCACGACCGAGTTGAGCAGGAAAATCACGGAGTTGGGCATCTATCCCGCCGTGGACCCGCTGGGCAGCACGTCGAGAATCCTCGACCCGCTCATCGTGGGAAAGGAACACTACGACTGCGCACAAAGGGTGAAGCAAATCCTTCAAAGATACAAGGAACTGCAAGACATCATCGCCATCCTTGGCATGGACGAACTCTCGGATGAGGACAAACTCACCGTCAACAGGGCCCGTCGTGTGCAGAGGTTCCTCTCGCAGCCGTTCTCTGTTGCAGAGCAGTTCACCGGCGTGAAGGGCGTGATGGTTTCCATCGAGGACACCATCAAGGGATTCAACATGATACTCGACGGCGAGGTGGACGACCTGCCAGAACAGGCCTTCCTCAATGTCGGCACCATAGAGGATGCCATCGCCAAAGGAAAGCGACTCCTTGAACAAGCTAAGGGATAACAGCCATGCTAAGACTCAGGATCGTTTCACCAGAAAGCATCGCCTACGACGGGGAGGTGGAGAGTGTGAAAGTGCCGGGAATACTTGGCAATTTCGAAATCCTCAACAACCACGCTCCCATCATCTCCGCCTTGCAGAAAGGCGTCGTGGAGTATGACAATGCAGAAGGCAGGCACCGTCTCGAGATCAATGGCGGTTTCGTGGAGGTGCAGAAAAACAAGGTGAGCCTTTGCGTGGAGGTGCTATGAAGAAGGACGGCAGGGCCGGGACAATCCACAAGGCATACTGGAAAAGTGCCATCTGGCTTATGGCAGGCATCTCATTGCTGACGCTCTTCGCCATGCAAATCTGGTCTCTTCAAGTGAAAGTGGAGCATATCTGCATAGGTGTGGTGTTCTCACTGCTCTTTTCCATCTGCTTCACCCTGCTGCTCAATAAAATGGAAGGCAACGGCGGAGCAAACGCCATGAGGGTGTTTTTGGCATACGCCACCGCCAGGCTGCTTTCGGCACTCGCCGTCATCGCCTCTTTCATGGCACTCACAGGACAGAGAGGCAGGCAGATGATGCCCTTCGTCCTGCTGTTCGCCACCTACTTCATCTTGCTCGACGCGCTCGATGCCGCCTACATGGTGAAAGTGATGAAAGTACAACAACAAGAGGAATGAGTCCCTGGTTGGTTTTTGCCGCCGTGCTGCTATACACCACGCTGACGGTGGCATACGTCAAGGGGGTGAAGATGGTGGAGAGAGTGGCGCCCGACAACTTGGTGAAGTTTCACTTCATCATGGTGGCCATCAGATTCTTGCTCTCGGTCACGCTGGTGGGAATCTATGTGCTGTTCTCGAAAGACAGGACCGCCACCATCCATTTCGCGGCACTCGTTGTCGTGCTCTATTTGGCGATGATTGTTGTCACGCTTATATTAAAACATTGAATAATAATGAAATATATCAAACATCTACTATGCTTCGCACTGTTGCTATGGACGGCAAGCAGCTGTCAAAGGCCAGATGAGAAGGAAGCCGGGAAACTTGACATCTCGCACGTCGTGCTGGAACACATCAAGGATTCCTATGAGTGGCATGTCACAGACATCGGCGAGAAACCGCTTGTCATCCACCTTCCCATCATCGTCCGCAGTTCGACGGGGTGGCATGTGTTCTGCAGCTCCAAATTCGAGGAGGAAGCCGATGCCAATGGCTACAAGATGGGCCCCTACCAACTCGCCATCGCTACGAAAGGCGACAACGAGGGGAAAATCGTGGAATTGGTGGGAGGAGAAGAGAAAAAGCCCTTCGACATCTCCATCACGAAAACCGTGGTCAATATGTTCATCAGTGTCATCATTCTCCTCTTGTGCATTCTCATCCCTGCAAGATGGTACAGGAAACACAAGGCCAGCGACGAGGCTCCAGGAGGATTCACGGGATTCATCGAGATGTTGGTGATGTATGTCGTCGACGACATCATCAAGCCTGGTGTGGGCAAGGGTTATGAGAAATACTGCCCCTACCTTCTCACGTGCTTCTTCTTCATCTTCACCTGCAACATCATGGGACTCATACCATTCCCGCCGGGTGGAGGAAATGTCACCGGCAACATCGCCGTCACCTTCTTCCTCGCTCTGTGCACTTTCGTCATCGTGCAGTTCAGCGGCAACAAGCATTATTGGAAAGACATCTTCTGGCCTGATGTGCCATTGGCGCTGAAGGCTTTCCCCCTCATACCGGCCATCGAGTTCGTGGGCATCTTCACCAAGCCTTTCGCATTGATGATCCGTCTCTTTGCCAACATCATGGCGGGGCATGCCATAGCCATCTCGCTGGTATGCATCATCTTCCTCGTTGCCGCAAAACCCGTCGGCGTGTTCCTCGGCATGAGTGCCGTCAGCGTCATCATGAGTGTGTTCATGTCCACACTTGAGGTGCTTGTCTGCTTCATTCAGGCCATGGTGTTCACCATGCTCAGCGCCATCTTCATCGGACTCGCAAGACACGTCCCTGAGGAGCACGAGTAACAGGCCATAGGAAAACTAGAAACGCTAGAACGCTAGATATCCTAGATATTCTAGTAAAACTAGAAAAACTAGAAAAACGAGTAAAACGACCCCCCTGGAAACAATTAAAAAAAACAATAATTTCAACAACTTAAAATTTCAAAATTATGATTTCAACATTATTAGCAGCAGAAGGCATTGCAAAGTTAGGCGCCGCTGTAGGTGCAGGTCTCGCAGCAATCGGTGCCGGCATCGGCATCGGCAGAATCGGTGGTCAGGCCATGGATGCCATGGCAAGGCAGCCGGAAGTCATGAACAAACTCTTCACCAACATGATTGTGGCCGCAGCCCTCATCGAGGGTGTTGCACTCTTCGCCGCCGTCATCGCGTTCCTCTGTGTGGGATAGTAATCACTAGTCTCCTTTCTTGACAACTCAATCTAGTTCAAGCGTATGTTGACTCCGAGTACCGGCTTGCTTTTCTGGATGACCATCACATTCTTCGTGGTGCTGTTCATCTTGTGGAAGTGGGGCTTCCCTGTCATCACCAACATGGTGAGGGAGCGCAAGACTTTCATCGATGACAGCCTGAGGAAGGCGCATGAAGCCAACGAAAAGCTCGCCAACATACAACAAGAAGGCGAATCCATCCTGCAAGAAGCTCGCGGAGAGCAGGCTCGCATCCTCAAGGAGGCGGCCGAAACCAAAGACACCATCGTGGCCAAGGCCAAGGACACGGCCAAGGCCGAGGGGGCGCGTATCATCTCTGAAGCCAAGGTGGAAGCAGAGAATGAGAGGCAGAACGCCATCAGCGACATCCGTACGCAAGTGGCGCAACTTTCCGTGAAAATCGCTGAAAAGGTGCTGAGAGAGAAACTCTCCACCGACCAGGCACAGATGGATTTCATTGACAGACTGCTTGATGAGGTTGCTGTAGAAAATGCTAAGAAATAACAGCCATGGAGACAGGTGTCATATCGGTACGTTATGCAAGGGCGCTGCTGAAAAGCGCTACCGAGCTGAATATTGAGAAAGAGGTTTACCAAGAGATGACCACGCTCGTGCAGAGCTTCATCAAGGTGCCTGAACTCAGATTCACGATCGACAACCCCATGCTCGCGAAAGACAAGAAGAAAAGTCTCCTCGCCACGGCCTGTGGAGGAGGGGTGACACCTCTCACCGAGAGGTTCATACAACTTGTACTTTCCGAGGACAGGGAGAGCAACATCCATTTCATGGCTGCTTCCTACACCACGCTCTACAGGAAGCAATACAACATCACGCGGGGAAGGCTCATCACCGCCGTGCCCGTCACGCCGCTCATTGAGAAGAAGATGAGGCAGAAGGTGGAGAGCAGAACTAATGGGACTGTGGAGTTTCAAACCGAGGTGAACCCCGAAATCATCGGGGGCTACATCCTCGAGTATGACACATACAGGTTGGACGCCAGCATCCAAAACCAGCTGAGAACCATCCTGGCACAGTTATGCAAGTAAACATCATGGCTGGCAATAGTGGAAGCCATAACGGGTGTGGAACGTCCAATCCCCGACGACTCCCACTTGCCAGGCACTTCAACAGAAAACCGTAAACGAACAATGTCTGACAAAATAAAACCAAGCGAAGTATCAGAAGTGCTCTTGCAGCAACTCAGAGGCATCAGCAACAATGAGGAGTTTGACGAGGTGGGAACGGTGCTCGAAGTGAGCGACGGTGTGGCACGCATTTACGGACTTAGAAACGCGGAGGCTAACGAACTCCTCGAATTTGAGAACGGCACAATGGCCATCGTCATGAACCTCGAGGAGGACAATGTGGGATGCGTGCTCCTGGGCACCACCTCCGGCATCAAGGAGGGCATGGTGGCCAAAAGGACAAAGCGCATCGCATCCATCCGCGTCAACGACAACATGCTCGGACGTGTCATCAACCCCCTGGGACAGGCCATCGACGGAAAGGGAGACATCGACCTCTCCAATGCCTTTGAAATGCCGCTCGACCGAAAGGCACCGGGCGTCATCTTCAGGCAGCCGGTGAAAGAGCCGCTGCAAACAGGCCTCAAGGCCGTCGATTCCATGATACCCATCGGAAGAGGACAGCGAGAACTCATCATCGGTGACCGACAGACGGGCAAGACCGCCATCGCCGTTGACACCATCATCAACCAGAAAAGTTTCTACGAGGCTGGAAAACCTGTCTATTGCATCTATGTCGCCATAGGACAGAAAGCATCTACCGTGGCTGCACTCGTGCAAAACCTTAAGGAGCATGGAGCCATGCCCTACACCATCGTCGTATCTGCCACTGCAGCCGACCCTGCCGCCATGCAGTATTACGCACCGTTTGCTGGTGCTGCCATCGGCGAGTATTTCAGAGACAGGGGAGAGTCTGCCCTTGTCGTCTATGACGACCTCTCCAAGCAGGCTGTGGCATATCGCGAGGTGTCGCTCATCCTCAGAAGGCCGTCAGGACGCGAGGCATATCCCGGCGATGTGTTCTACCTCCACAGCCGACTTCTGGAAAGAGCCGCCAGAATCAACGACCAACAGGAAGTGGCCGAGGCGATGAACGACCTGCCTGAATGCATGAAGGGTCATGTGAAGGGCGGTGGGTCGCTGACAGCGCTTCCCATCATCGAGACTCAGGCGGGCGACGTATCCGCATACATCCCTACTAACGTAATCTCCATCACCGACGGACAAATCTACCTTGAGAGCGACCTCTTCAACCAAGGCTTCAGACCTGCCATCAACGTGGGTATCTCAGTGAGCCGTGTCGGTGGCTCCGCACAAATCAAGAGTATGAAAAAGGTGGCTGGCACACTCAAGATAGATATGGCACAATACAGGGAGTTGGAGGCTTTCTCCAAATTCTCCAGTGACATGGACGCCGTGACAGCCATGACACTTGACAGGGGACGAAAGAACAACCAACTGCTCATCCAGCCCCAATACAGCCCCATGCCCGTGGGAGAGCAAATAGCCATCCTCTATTGTGGTACAAGGGGGCTTATGGCCGACGTGCCTGTCACCGAGGTGAGGAGATGCCAGGACCTCTTCCTGGAGAAGATGAGGTCCAGCCAGCAAGAGGTGCTCGACCGACTTGGAAGCGGCGTCATCGACGACGACATCTCCAAAGTCATCGAGGCTGCCATGGCAGATATCGCCGGACAATTTAAGTAAAAAAATACCATGCCCTCACTTAAAGAGATCAAAAACCGCATAGCCTCGGTCAACAGCACGAGGAAAATCACCAGCGCCATGAAGATGGTGGCGTCTTCAAAACTGCACCACGCTCAGGTGCAGATAGAGAAGATGCTGCCCTATGAAAGCTTGTTGGAGCACATCCTCAAAACCTTCCTCGCATCGGATGCCGAGGCCAACACGGTGTACGAGAAGGCAAGGGAGGTGAAAAATGTGGCACTGGTGGTTTTCGCGTCCAACAGCAGTTTGTGCGGAGGTTTCAACTCCAACATCATCAAACTGATGCAGCAGGTCATAGCGGAATACCAGCATCTTGGAAAGGAGCATATCGTCATCTATCCTATCGGAAGGAAGGTGGCAGAGAAGGTTGCCAAACTTGGGTTCCAATCAGCCGGTGACTTCACGGCACTGGCCGACAAGCCCAACTCCGCCGACTGCATCAGCATCGCAACCGAACTGGGAGCGAAATACAGGACAGGAGAGTTTGACAAGGTGGAACTCATCTATCATCATTTCAAAAGCGCCGGTTCGCAAATTCTCACCCGAAAGACTTTCATGCCTATTGACATCGAGTCGCAACTCGAGGAAGACCACGAAAGAGACCTCACATCCAATGTCGTCACCAAAAAGGCACAGGACTACCTCAAGAAGCACCACAAGGAGCGTGAGGACGAAGGGGAGAAAGAGAATGTGAAGCCGCTCAACGACAACTTCATCGTGGAGCCTGACATGGACACCGTGCTAGGGGTGCTCGTGCCCAAATTGGCACATCTCATGCTCTACACGGCACTTCTGGACAGCAACGCCTCAGAGCATGCCGCCAGGATGGTGGCCATGCAGACCGCCACTGACAATGCTGATGAATTGCTCCGAGAACTCAACTTGCAATACAACAAGAGCAGGCAGCAGGCCATCACCAACGAATTGCTCGACATCGTTGGTGGGTCGGTCAACAACTGACCTTGCAGGACTTCACAAAGAGACTCCGGTTGGGGCAATGCGCCTCACCCGGAGTTTTTGTGCCACGTCATGTCGGCAGAGAGGGTGCAGCGTGCAACATCAACGCCTCTCATAGGGGAAAATGGTGGGAAAAATGCCTTTTTTGATTATTTAACTTGCATTCACACATCATTGTTGTAAAAAACACGTAAATTTGCATCTTTGGAAATCAACAACGTTTTACATATAATGAAAACAAACTCTAAATTTCGTTACGCAACCGCCTTGGCGACTGCCTTTGCTGTCGTGGCAATCACTGGATGTGTGGACAAGGACTACACTCTCGACGACGTGGATATGACGGTGGGACTTGGCAGCAATCTCTCATCACCGTCCAACAACACCACGGAGGGCATCTGCCTCGACGACGTGCTTGACCTGGGAGCAAACAACTTCCTCAAAGTGTCGGAAGACGGCATGTACAACATCGACGTCCTTGACGACGAGTCATTCACTGCCCACATGTGGGTGGACGAGTTCTACATTCCATCAAAAACTTATCAAGGTTCCTACACCATCAACCTAGGAGACTTCCAGGCGCCGCCGAGACAAGGACAGCGCAGGGTGAAAAAGGCCGATGACCTCATCTCCTTCGACGCGCCAATGGTGGACCTTGACTTCGACTATGATTTCAAGACCACGCAAATCAAGGCGTTGGAGAAACTCGGTGTCAGAAACGGCAAGCTCACCGTCACCCTTGCTTTTGCCAACGACCTGCAGCAAGCCCTTTCCAACATCGCCACCATGAAGTTTGCCTTCCCCAAATGTGTGGATTGCGGAAAGGCGGCTTACAAGGGCGACTCCATCCAGCTGAATGACAATGTGCTGGAACTCAATAACGTGAGGCCTTCCGAAGGAGTGACCTTCACCGTCGACATCAAGGGCGTAGACCTCTCGGGAAAGAAGGACGACGGAAGCTACATGTCGTATCACCAGGGTGAGGGATTCAGATTCCACGGTTCGCTCGGCATGCATGTCGATGTCTATGAGTCGGCTGTAGATTTCGACAAGGTGTCATCGACAAAGGACCTGTCAGTGAAGGGTACGGCAGTTCTCAGCCGCATGAGAGGAGACTCCGCCAGGGGCATCTTCACTCCCACAAGGGAATTTGGAAAGGTGGGCGGTGTTGCCCTCAGGAACATTCCCTCTTTCCTCAAGGACGAAGAGACCAACCTCGACCTCTACGACCCGCAACTCAACATCAACATCTACAGCAATGTGCCTTTCCCCAACAAGATGAAGGGAGCCATCGTGGCGAAGGACATGAAAGGAAACGTGCTCAAGAGAATCGACGTGCCGCAGTTCAGCTACAAGGCCAATGGAGAGAGTGTCATCAGTGTAAGAAGAAGACCATCCAACTCCACTGACACCACCGTCATCGTCGTGCCCGACATTTGCGACGTCATACGCAACCTGCCCGACAGCATCGCACTCATCGACCTCGTGGGAACGGGTGATGACACGCAGGTGTCGGACATCAAACTCGATACCGACTACCGGGGAACGATACGTCTCTCTGTCTCATCAGGCATCGCGTTGGGGGAGAACGCACACGTCATCTACAATGATGAATACACAGGATGGAACGAACATGTGAAGGACATCAGCTTCGTGGAGAAAAACGTGGATGGCGTGAAAACCATCGATGGATTCCTAAAGGTGACGGCCAGCATCGACAACACCATCCCGGCATACCTCACACTGACGGCATACGGTGTCGATGTGAATGGAAATGCCATTCCCAATGACAAGTTGGAAGTCAGCGTGGAGAAGGTCATCGCCGCTTCCGCAGACGGAAAGACACCGACCACCACAGAAGAGGTAATCTATGTCAGGCCCAAGGACAACAGTGTGTTCAAGACCCTTGACGGACTCGCTTTCAAGGTGCACATGACGGCAAAGTCGGCTGCAGGAAAAACCGTTTCCGGAGTGATGCTCAACGCATACCACCAAGTCGTCAAAGTCAAAAGCCTCAAAGTGCAGAAGTCGGGAAAAGTCGCCATCGACTTGAACTGAAACACATTCATGTAGCATACGTGTGAAACAAACATCAGAGAAACAATGAAAAAAGCAAAATACATGGCAATGGCTCTCTGCACCATATTGGCAGGGACCGCAGCAGCACAAGACCTAAAGACAGGCTATTTCTCCGACAATTTCCTCTACAGGCACGACATCAACCCGGCTTTGGACAATGAGGAAAACTATTTCTCCATTCCTTTTGTTGGCAACTTCAATGTCAACATGTCGGGTAATTTCGGCTTGGAGGAACTGATGCACAAAAACCCCCTCTATCCTGACAGGAGCGACAAGAAGATGACCTCTTTCATGAACCCCTATCTTTCCAACCCGCTTTCGGGCTTTGCCTCTGGCGACAACAAAATCAATGGGACGCTGAAGGAAACGATTTTCTCCATGGGATTCAAGAAATGGGGAGGATACAACACGGTCGAACTCAATGTGAGAGCGCAGGCAGACATATCTGCACCCTACAAACTTTTTGAGCTTGCAGCTTACGCAGAGAACAAGCACTATGAGATAGGCGACATCGACCTCAGCGCACAGGCTTTCACCGAACTCAGTTTCGGTCACTCCAGGAAGGTGAGCGACAAGATGAAGGTAGGTGGCAAGGCCAAGCTACTCTTGGGATTGGGTGACGCCAGTGTCAAAATGGACGGAGTGGTGGCCGACCTTTCAGATGCCAATCAATGGTTGGTGAAGGCGAAGGCGCAATCCGACGTGAGCATGAAAGGATTCAAATACCTCAGCAAGACGAAGGATTATTCCTCAAAGCCGGGTACCAGCAACCATGTCAACGACGTGGACTTGGACCTTGGCGGACCAAGCGGGTTCGGACTCGCTGTCGATGCTGGTTTGGTGTACAAACTGACCGATGATGTGACTCTCAGCGCTTCGCTCCTCGACCTTGGTGCTATCGTGTGGACAAATGACTTCCGCGCGCAAAACGATGAGAACACTTTCGTCTTCGATGGATTCCACGATGTCACCATCGGCGGGGATTCTCCCAACGTGCTCGACAAGCAGGCCGACAAATATGGCGACCAGTTGCTCGACTTCGCCAACCTGCGTGACAAAGGCGACAAGGGGGCAAGGGTGACCGGAATCGGAACCACCCTCAACGTTGGAGCAGAATATGTACTCCCGACATTCCAAATGCTCAAAATCGGTCTCCTGGGTACGACACGCATCAATGGCCCGCATTCCTGGAGCGAGGCAAGATTGAGCGGGAACATCTCACCGATTGATTGGTTTGACGGAACGCTGGCCCTCGCGGTCAACTCCTACCAAGCCAACATGGGATTCCTCGCCAATTTCCATACCAAGAAATTCAATTTCTTCCTCGGAATGGACTGCCTGTTGGGCAAGATGAGCAAGGAATTCATTCCGCTCAACTCAAATGGTGGCGTTTCGTTTGGATTCAATGTGAAAATGTAAACAAGAATAAGTTATAGAAGTTAGAGACATTAGTCCGCCAATGGCAAAACTAATGTCTCTAACTTCTCTAACTTCTTAAAAATATTTCAGTCCAAGTCGACTACGGTGATACCAGCGCCTCCAAACTGAACGTGCTCATCACGATAATGGGTCACACCAGGCACCGTGGAGAGGTATTGTCTGACCAACTGCCTCAGGATTCCCGAACCCGTGCCGTGAAGTATGCGTACGCGGGTCATTCCCAGCAACAAGGCATCGTCAATGAAATATGTGACGGCGTTGATGGCCTCCTCGCCACGCATGCCTCGGATGTCGAGGTCTTGCTTGAAGTTCAACTTCCTCTCGTCTATCGTCTCCCGTGTCTGTCGACCAACAGTGGCATAAGTAGGTGCTTCTTTCACCGGCATCTCGGCGTGCTCCAGGCGCTCGACACGCAGTTTTGTCCGCATGTCGCCAAACACCACCGTCGCCATCTTGCCTTCCACGTTTTCCACGCGGCCTATGGTGGTGAGACCTTTGATGCGAACAGTGTCGCCAGCGGCGATGACACCTTCCGGTCGCGATGGCTTCGGCTTGGTGGGTGAGCCGGCCTGCTGTGCCTTTTCTTTCTCCTTTTCCTTCCGTCGCTTCTCCTTCCGCTCGCGCCGCTCCTGGATTTGGCGCATCTTTTTCGATACCAACTCGTCATTCGCCTCGGTGTCAAGGTTGGACACCTCCTGCTTGAAGTCGTCGAGCGACTCCCTCACCCGCCGCGTCTCTTCCTTTGCGGCCTGACTCTCACGGATTTCACGGATGGTGTTCTCTATGCGGCGGTTGCTCTCGCGAAGCAGGTCCTCTGCCTCTTGCTTGGCCTTGGCTATGATTGCCCTGCGGCTCTCGCGCAACTGTTTGATTTCCTCTTCATAGTGTGCAACCGTCTTCTCCAACTCTTTCTCGCGCTGATGGATGGTCTGGCGCTTTCCCTCCCAGTAGCGCTTGTCGCGCACGATGTCCTGCAGGTATTTGTCGCTCTGGATGTACTCGCTGCCCACCAATTCGCTCGCATCGTGTATCACCTCCTCGGGGATGCCGCTCTTGCGGGCAATCTCTATGGCGAACGAACTGCCCGGGCGGCCGATTTCCAATTGGAAGAGGGGGCGCATCTCATGGCGGTCATATAGCATTGCACCATTGGCGACACCATCGTGGTCGTCGGCGAAATGCTTCAAGTTTTGGTAGTGGGTGGTGATTACACCCCATGTCTTGTGCTTCCATAGTTGCCGCAACACCGACTCTGCGATGGCGCCACCGATTTGCGGCTCCGTGCCGGTGCCGAATTCATCGATGAGCAGCAGTGTGTGGTCGTCAGACAGGCGCATCATCATCTTCATGTTGAGCAAATGGCTGGAATAGGTGCTCAGGTCGTTCTCTATGCTCTGTTCGTCGCCGATGTCGATCATGATGCGATGGAAAATGCCACAGCGAGAGCGCTCGCCAATGGGTATGGGAAGACCGCACTGGAGCATGTATTGCAGCAACCCCACCGTCTTCAGGCATACCGACTTGCCGCCGGCGTTCGGGCCGGAGATGATGAGCATGCGCTTCTCCTTGGTGAGCATGATGTCGAGTGGCACCACCTTCTTGCCTTGGCGCGACAACGAGAAATGAAGCAAGGGGTGGATGGCACGTATCCAGTCGATGTGCGGGGTGTCTTGCACTTCGGGTTCGAACCCCATCGTCATGGCCGCCAACTCCGCCTTTGCACGTATCAGGTCGATGGCAGCCAACAAGTGATAGGATTGCAGCATCTCGGTCACATGGGGGCGTAGCACCTTGGCCAACTCTGTGAGGATGCGAATGATTTCCCGGCGCTCTTCCGACTCCAGTTCCCGGATGCGGTTGTTGGCTTCCACCACTTCAGCGGGTTCGATATACACGGTCTTTCCCGTGGCACTTTCGTCATGGACAATGCCTTTCAACTTGCGTTTCATGGCCGGCGCAACGGGGAGCACCAGACGGCCGTCGCGCAAGGTGGGTGCGGCATCTTTTTCCACCAACCCCTCGCTTTGGGCGGAACGGAGGATGCCATAGAGCATGCGCGAGATGTTCCCCTCCACACGGGATAGTTCGCGTCGGATTTCCAACAGGCGTGTACTGGCGTTGTCGCGTATCTTGCCGTATTTGTCCAACACTTGGTCGATGTCGCGGATGAGGGAAGGGAAGGTCTTCACGTCGTTTGTCAGTCCGTGAAGGGTGGGGTAGGCGTAGTCGGCATCTTCGGCGTCGTTGCTTTCTGAACCGCCGCGTGTGCGGTTGAGAAACGATACGATGTTGCTGATGGTCTCCAGGGAACGGCGAAGGTCGAACAACTCTCCTTCGTCGAGGTGTGTGCCTTCCAAGCGAAGGCGGGAGACGCTCTGGCGCATGTCGAAGAAATATTGCAAGGGGAAGTCGTCGCTCTCCTCTTGGATGCGGCGAAATTCGCTTACTTCACGCAAAAGACGGTTCACCACGCCTGCGTCAGTGCTGGGGTGCATCTCCTCCACAAGGTCCTTGCCAAGGGTGGAAAGGCACCGTTCCAATAGGAGTTGTCGTATTTCGTTGAATCCAATCTTTGATTCGAAATTGTCGGGGTAGGTCATTCTTTTTGTTTCTTCCATAATCGTTCATACGAGTTTCTTTTTACCATGGCCTTGAGGTATGCACCTTCTCTTGGCTTTGCATTTCCTGTGAAGAGCCATGGAGCGTTGAAGCCGGTCGGGCTACAAAGATAGTGCTTTTTTGCATCATACCTCGACTTATGTTCATTTTTTTGCATTTTCGTGGGCATTTTGAAATTTTCGTATTCGTTCAACTTGCAGGAGTTTAAGGGGCATATGATTCAAGCAAGAAACCCCATGAAAGCAGAATACCTACTTCTGATTAATCTGTCATGGCATGGCTTCATAGGTATGCAGTGCTTAAAAACACTCGTTTTTAGGTATTGCACACCCTGTTTGTTTGCCGTATCTTTGCATCGTAAAAATCAGACAAACGATGAGAACAAATACAACGACGATTCCCACTGAGATGAAGGTGCTGATGAACCACATCTATGAACTTCGAAAAGGCGTGCGCCAGATGGTGCTGTTCACTTGTCACAAGAAGTATGGTGAGCAGGTGGCTGGTCGCCTGGAGAGCAGGGGCATCCCCTATGTGTTGCAACCTGTAGGGCGGCAGAATTTGAATTTCTACTTCGGCCGTCGCGAGTGCATGGAGGCCATCAGGCTTATCGTCACTCGTCCGCTATGCCAACTCACGCCCGAAGAGGATTTCATCCTCGGTGCCATGCTCGGATACGACATCTGCGCCCAGTGTGAGCGCTACTGCCAAAGGAAGGGTCGTCCAGACAACAGGAATTAGCCATCTTATAATAAAAGGAAAAAAATGAATGCTACAATTGTCATCTATGGTTCCTCGACAGGAACCTGCGAGGCCATCGCAGAGAAGATTGCCTCGAAACTGGGCTGTGAGACAGTGAACGTGCAAGACCTTACAGCCGATATCATCAATGCCCACCAGAACCTGCTTCTCGGCACATCCACTTGGGGAGCCGGCGAATTGCAGGACGATTGGTATGACGGTTTGAAGACCCTTCAGGATGCCGACCTCGGTGGCAAGACCATTGCCTTTTTCGGATGCGGTGACTGCGAGTCTTACAGCGACACCTTCGTCGGCGGCATGGGCGAACTATACAACGGCATCAAGGACAGCGGCGCCCGCTTCATCGGGAGCGTGGACACCGATGGTTACACCTTCGACGATTCCGAGGCCGTCGTTAACGGCAAGTTCATCGGCTTGCCCCTCGACGATATCAACGAGGACGACAAGACCGACACCCGCATCGATGAATGGATCTCCGCCATCTCCCCCGAATTATGATCTCAGGGATAACTTCATAATGACTTGATTGAAAGGTGGCTGGATATGATGTCCAGCCACCTTCGTCATTTCATCAATACCCATTGTGGGCTTCAACACCCGCCTCGCCTCTCGGAAACATTCGGGTTTGCCGTCGCCTTAAAAAATGATTTTATAGCTGCTGCTTTCCTCTTGGGTTACAGGGTTGCCATCCTTTTGGTCGCCTATGGAAATGTGGCAGATCTGATCCAGGCATTGGCGTGAGCGGTGAGCTGTCGTGGTGCTCTCCACAGCAAGGATGACATCCTCGTTGTCGAGGTCTTCTTGATTGAAGATGAAGAAGTTTGGACGGGGTTTATAAGGAGTGGATGTGGTTTTCCCATAGTAATCCTCACGGCGTTTCATCTGTTTCACGTGTTGCTCTTCCTCTTCGGCCAAACGGATGGAGTTGGCTTGGGCATATTTCTCTTGATGTGAGTTCATACCGTCGACATGGTCAATGCCGAAGCCGGTGGCAAGGATGGTCACTTTCACTTTCCTGCCCATGTCAGGATTGACAGCCAGTCCCCATTTGATACTGTAGTCACTGCCAAATTTAGCCATGAAGTTGTGGACATCATTCATCTCTTCCATCATCAGTCCTTTGTTGTCCTTGCCTTCGGAGAAAGTGATGTTCAGCAGGATCTTCTTGGAGTTGAACACGTCATCATCGTTGAGCAGGGGGGAGTGGAGGGCATTTTGTATGGCTTTCTTCACACGTCCCTCTCCTTCGCCGTATCCTGTGCTCATGATGGCTACGCCGCCGTCTTTAAGTACGGTGCGCACATCGTTGAAGTCGAGGTTGATAAGTCCATGGACAGTGATGATTTCGGTGATGCTTCTTACGGCGATGTTCAAGGTGTCGTCGGCCATGGCAAACGCGTTGAGCACGGAAAGGTCGTTGTAGATTTGGCGGAGTCGCTCGTTGTTGATGACGAGTAGTGCATCCACATGCTTTGCCATTTCCTCTACGCCGTCGAGGGCCTGGTCTATTTTGTTGGTACCCTCGAATTGAAAGGGTATGGTGACGATGCCCACGGTGAGTATGCCGAGTTCTTTGGACACGCGTGCGATAACAGGTGCTGCACCGGTTCCCGTGCCGCCTCCCATGCCGGCAGTGATGAACGACATCTTCGTTCCGTCGTCGAACATTTGTCGGATGCTCTCCACGCTCTCTTCGGCAGCCTTGCGTGCCACTTCAGGTATGTTTCCTGCCCCGAGACCTTCCTTGCCCAACTGAATGTGCACGGGTACTGGGGAGCCGTTGAGGGCTTGCCTGTCGGTGTTGCAGAGAACGAAAGACACATCTTGGATGTTTTTGCGATACATGTGGCTTACGGCGTTGCCGCCGCCGCCACCTACCCCGATGACCTTGATGATGCTGTCGTCTTTTGGAAGTGCTTCAAAATCGAGGACTCCTAGTTTGTTGGTATTACTGTCGTTTGCCATGTTTGTCTTTTATGTTTGATGGAGTGTGTGAATGATGAAAAGTGAAAATCTATAGTGTGACTTCTATAAGTCAAGGGTTATTGTCTGTCGTCATCCTCGTCCTCGGCGGCGAAGATTTTGGTAGTGAAATCCTGCAAGAATTGATACCCGCGAGAGAACCATCCGCCTTGTGGTTGAGCCACAGTTTTTTCGGGTTGGGTGGTTTTCTCCTCTGTGTTGCGTTTCTTCTCACGGCGTAGGTTCTTTTCAGGATACTCCCTCCGGTTGGTTTCGTCGGGGTTGTTGTTTGTTTTGGGGGAGCCTTTTTCCGCGCTGTCTGTGCCTTCCTCGGTGCCAAAGAGGTCTGGAGTTGGTTTGATGGTTGCACCAGAGCAGTTCATATCGCCTTTGGCAAGTAGTGCCAGTGCGGTGTTCATGGTGCCGTCATGTGCGTTGACATCCTTGTCGGTGGAGGTCACCTTCAGGTTCACCGTGCCTGCGATGCGGATTTTCTGTATGCCGGTGACAGCAGTGAACGCTTTCTTGATATCTTTCATCTTCGAACCACCTCCTGTGAGGATGATGCCGCCCATGAGTTTGTTGTAGTATTCCGGGGGAACCTGGCCGAACCATACGTTCTGGATGATTTCGTTGACACGGGCTTCCACCAGTTCGTTGAATGCTTTTTGCGACACGGAGCGCTCTGCATCGATGGGCAGTGTGGCATCGGTCTCGATTTCCGTGGGTTCTATGAAAGCGGTGGAATGCTTGATTTTCAACATCTCAGCCTCATTGTCCTCCATGAGCAATGAGGTGATGTCTTTGGTGATGTTGTTGCCGCCTAGTGGTATCACCGCCAGTTGACGGAGGATGTTTTTGTAATAGATCGACACGGTGGTGGTGTCGGCTCCCATGTCGACGAGCAGGCATCCGCTGCGCATTTCAGCTTCAGAGAGTATGCCGTGTGCGAGTGCGATGGGAGCGAGATACATCTCGGCGATTGAGATGTGGGCTTTCTCGAAACACTTGTTCAGGTTGCGGTAGAAAGCCTTGCGACATACGATGTTGAGGAAGTTGCCCACAATCTTGTCGCTTTGTATGCCGACGGGGTCGATTTGATATTGTGTTCCCACTTTGAATTCTTGAGTGGCTACATCTAGAATCTCAAGGTCGGGGTAGTCGGTGCTGCGGTTGTTGTCCATCAGTTCGTTGATCATCTCTTGGGAGATGATGGTGTCCTCGGGAAGAGTCTTTACGCTACTGTTGCGGATGCATCTGATGGACTGCCCGCCGACGCCCACATACACCTGTGAGATTTCCGATTTGAGAAGTGTCTTCATCTTCTGGATGATGTTGGTCAGACATGCACTGGTTTTGTCGATGTTATACACCACGCCCTTGCGGATGCAAGGTGTGGCGTCCTCCCTCACGACGGCGAGCACCTGGATGCTGCCGTCCATATTCTTCCTGCCGGCGATGCCGGTGATTTTCGAAGAGCCCAGTTCAATTGCTACGATGAATTCCTTTGCTGCCATATTGATTGTTCGTTACATTAATATCTGTTTGGTATTTTTTATTGGTCTTATGGATGATGGCTTGCTTTTGGTTTTACATATCCCTGTTGGATTTGAAATACGTTCCCTTCTGTACATAAGTCCATAATCAGGCCGTATGCCGTTCTTTTTTGCAAGTCAACATGTCGGTTCATATTCACAATAATACCTCCCCTTTAACTCCTTTTTAACTCCTAACAAAACTCCATTTTAACTCCTAACAAAACTCCTAAATGTGAACAAAGTGAACATATGTCCCTTTAACTCCCCTTTAACTCCTTTTTAACTCCATTTTAACTCCATTTTAACTCCTTTTTAACTCCTTTTTAACTCCTAACAAAACTCCCCTTAAACTCCTAACAAAACTCCCCTTTAACTCCAGAAAGTTGAGAAACTTAAGTTCCTTTATAAGATATTATTCTTTTCTCATCATATTTCTGTCAAAGGGTCACACATATTTTTTATGGGAGTCATGTGAAACGGAAGATTGCCCCCACCGAATATCCGGAGTGTGCAGCCCCCTCTATAAGTCTCCCCTACGGAATGGCGTTCTCTTTTATCTACGGACTTTCAGGACTATATGGGCTATGGACTTTACATCCATGGCATGGTGTGAATCTGTCATCATTTCACTGTTTCCAAATGTTTTATTTGCAAGAATGACATTTTTGCATTATCTTTGCTCGCAAAGAACGAGAACGATGGAAAAAATCAAGCTGCTTCCCTACGGTATCTCCGACTTCCGCCAGGTAAGGAAGGAGGGAAAATATTTTGTGGACAAGACCAAGTACATCCCCGTGATGGAGGAGACGGACAACTTCCTCTTCCTCATCCGTCCGCGTCGATTCGGCAAGAGCGTGTTCCTGAGCATGCTCCGAGCCTACTACGACATCAACGAAAAGGACAAGTTCCAGGAGGAGTTCGCCGGACTGTGGATTGCCGACCACCCCACCGAGTGGAGGGGGCAGTTCCAGATGATGTACTTCGACTATTCCCGCATCGGGGGCGACACAAGCGTGCTGGAGGAGAACTTCAACAGCTATTGCGGCAAGGTGGTTGACGAGTTCGCTGAGTACTACCAGCAATACTATCCTGAAGGGTTCGCCGCCGACGTGAAATCCCAACCGGGGTTCAGGGACAAGATCAACCTAGTTCATCTGAAAGCGCAGAGGTTGGGCTATCCCCTCTACCTCATCATCGACGAGTACGACAACTTCACCAACACGGTGCTCAACCAGGAGGGCGAGGCCGTCTACCACGCACTCACCCACGCCAACGGCTTCTACCGAGACATCTTCAAACTCTTCAAGGGTATGTTCGCCCGCATACTGATGATGGGCGTCTCGCCCGTGACGATGGACGACGTCACCTCGGGATACAACATCGCCTCCAACATCTCCCTGCGTCCGGAGTTCAACCTCATGCTCGGCTTCTCCGAGGACGACGTGCGGGAGATGATACGCTACTACCGCGACAATGGGCGCATCAGCCAGGACGAGGAGACCCTCATCGCCGATATGAAGCCATGGTATGACAACTACTGCTTCTCGGAGTACCGCGTCCACAAGGACCTGAAGGTGTTCAACTGCGACATGGTGCTATACTACATCAACCGCGTGATGCAAACGGGCAAGCCACCAAGGCAGATGATAGACCCGAACACGAAGACGGACTATAAGAAGATGTGGCGGCTTATACAAATCGACAAGCTCGACAACTACCGACGAGGCATCATACACCGTATAGCCGAGGATGGATACATCTTCGGCATGCTTAACGAGTCCTTCCCCGCCGACACGCTCACCGACTCCGATAATTTCATCAGTCTGCTGTTCTATTACGGCATGCTCACCATCGGCGACGTGGAAGGTGCCATGCTGAAGCTCATCATCCCCAATAACAACGTGCGCCGACAATACTACGACTGGCTGATGAAGGAATACCAGAATATCGCCAAGGTGGATGTCACATTGCTGAACAAGGTCTATGCCGATGCCGCCCTGCGCGGCCAATGGCGGCCGATGCTCGAGGAAATCGCACGTGCCTACCATGACACCACGAGCGTGCGGCAGCTGATAGAGGGGGAGCGCAACCTCCAGGGATTCATGAACGCCTACCTGACATTCAACCCCTACTACCTCCTCGCACCAGAGGTGGAGCTGAACCACGGCTACTGCGACTTCTTCCTCATGCCCGACTTCCTGCGCTACCCCATGGTGCGCCACAGCTACATCATCGAACTGAAATACCTCAAGACCGATGCCACGAAGGCTGAGGCGGAGCGACAGTGGCAGGAGGCGGAGGCCCAGATACGCCGATACGCCGAGGGACCGCGCGTGCGCCAGCTCATCGGTGACACACCGCTACACCTGCTCATCCTCCAGTTCCGAGGCTATGAAATGGAACGGATGGGAGAAGCGGGAACGATTGATAATTAATAATTTACAATTGATGATTTACAATTAAAAATGATCTGATTAATATCTTACAATTAATAAATATCTGAGCCCTCTTTAACTAACATTACTGAAGTATCGCAAGTAAATATATATATGCATGCTGACTTTCAGGCCAACGAGCAATCAGCCATATACGATCACTACCTATAAATAAATCTATTAGATATGAAAAAATATGTTTTGTTTTGGGCTATGTTGTTTTTGTCCACGTTATGTGTGAATGCAACACCCATAGGGAAACAACGGGCACAAAAGATTGCCCGTGATTTCATGATAGAAAGAGGTTTGAAAGTTGCCCAATTGCGCTCTGTCGAGAAACTGGCAAAAGTCAAGTCTGATGGTACATCCCCCTATTATGTGTTTAACAATGAGCAAAACGGAGGTTTTGTCATTGTTTCTGGCGACGATGCCTTTCCCAAGGTGATTGGCTACAGCAACACAGGCACTTTTGAAGAGACAAACGTACCTGACAACATCAAAGCTTGGCTGGACTATTGTGCTGAGCAAATCGAGACTTTGACCAACCATCCGAATGATGCAGCCCGACTGGTGAGGTCTGCCACCCAGACCGCTCGAATCAGCATCTCGCCTTTGGTGATGACTCACTGGAATCAATACGCCCCTTATTACAATCTCACTCCTTTAAAAGGTGGAAAACATTGCGTGACCGGATGCGTTGCAACCGCGTTCGCCCAAGTGATGAAATACTATGAATGGCCCAAGCAAGCCACCACCACCGTGCCTGGTTATTCCTGGAACAACACCACTTTGGAAGACTTGGCGCCCATCACTTTCCAATGGAGCGACATGCTTTATGATTATCAAGGAGGTGGTAATTATGATGCTGGATGCTCTGATAGCGAAACCAACCAAACGGCTGTGGCTCAATTGATGGAATATTGTGGATACGCCGTGAAAGCCAATTACAATACTAGTTCAACCTCCGCACCGGCTACAGAAATCCCTACAGTGATGAAGGACTATTTCGGTTATCAGGGGGCCATCACTTCCGTGGACCGTTCTTCATACAGCAGTGCCGATTGGGACGACCTCATCTACAACGAAATATACCATGGGCGACCTGTTATTATTAGTGGTAAAACAAGTTCGAACGCTGGTCACGCCTTTATTTGCGATGGCTATGGAGAAGATGGCTATTTCCATATCAATTGGGGATGGGGTGCCTTGTCCGACGGCTATTACTTGTTGTCGATTTTGGAACCCGGCAAGCAGGGTGCTGGTGGAAGCAATTCCGGTTACAACTACAAGCAATCGGCCATCGTGGGCATCCAACCTGGTGTTTCTGACGAGGTGATTGGCACCGGGCCTTGCCTCAAAATCAATAACTTTAAATTGATGGATTATAATGCCGAATATGTTCAACAATATGGTCCTCGATATTTGGGGGTAGGCTATCAGTTGCAAGGAATGATGGATGGTGAGCACCAATTGAGCGCGCAACTCCTTCAAAATGGTGAAGTCGTCTATCAGGGAAGATTGCTCGAAGGCTCTTATTGGGGAATCGACCTTGGAGTCGGATATTATAATCCCCGTATGATTATCTATCCGTTTTTCAGTAACTATTACTATATTGCCGACGGTACTTACGAGGTGCGATTGGTCTGTCGCATGAAAGAGGAAGGCAAGGAATACGAATGGGTTCCTTGCGTGGGCTCGGAGTATTATCATAATGAGGTCACCATCGATGGAAACACTGTGACTTACCACAATAGTACGGTGAGTGCGCAAATCGAATGCAACTCGTTGACCACTCCCCCCAACATTTATGTAAACAACAAGATCGGCGCAGTGGCCTCTCTTACCAATAGAGGTGGAACATTTTTCCAAGATATAATCTATCTTTGGATAAATGACAACATGGTTGCCAGCGATATGGCATATGTTGATGCTGGCAAGACCATCGGCTTGAGCTTTGCGTACACGCCAACAATTACAGGAAACTTGCCGGTAAAGGTTACGCTGGATTCCGCTGGTGAGGAAGTGATATACACAGGCTCCATCAACGTCGTCAACGAGCCAGAGAATGGCACTTACCAACTTGAACTCACATCTTGGAACGTCGAAAACGCTGACGAGGATAGTAAAAAGATTTGCGGCGGGGTAGTGACAGGAACGATGACGGTAACCAATACCGGCACCAAGACTTTTAGCGGTGTGATTGGAATAGGTTATACGGATGGTAGTGGAGCTTCAAGCATGTCCTATAGCCCCAGCGGCTATACGTTGGCCGTGGGAGAAAGCGTGGATCTTGAATATACCGTGAAGAATCCTACCATAGGCCAAAAATATAAACTTGTGTGTTGGGCTAATCTTGACTGGAACAAAAAAATCGGTGAGACACCAATGTTTGAACTCGTTGAAGGAGGCTATACGTATTGGACTGCCGATGGCACAGTGAAAACCAAGGCTGTCTCTGGCAATACAAGTATAACAGTGGTCCCTGAAGCCGTAGCGGTGAAATTCTTCACAACACCTACAGGAACCATCAGCGTCAACAGCAATCCCAACACCATCTATTATTTTTCGGGAAACACCACACCTTCAAGCCTTTCCGGCAAGAATGTAGTCTTGAATGGGAAAATCAATGAAGTTGAATTCGTGGATGGGTATGATTTCTATGTGCCATTGGGATTCACAGCCCAAAAGGCGACATATTCAAGGGTGCCGACACACGGTGCCAGCGGAAATGCCGGATGGGAGACCATCGTCTTTCCTTTTGCTGCACAGAAAGCCTTCAACAAGACAGACAACAAGCAGATTTCCTGGTTTATGAACGATAGTGACAATGGAAAGGATTTCTGGCTTGAGCAATTCGCATATACCGATGGAGTATCAGTATATTTCGACTATGTTGACGAAATACGTGCCAACGTGCCCTATCTTATCGCCACACCAGGCAACAACTGGGGGGCGGGGCACAACCTTCTCAACAAGACGATAGCATTCACGGCAGACAATGTGAACGTACCACAGACATCAAAACTCAAGTCCATGACCGATGCTTTCCAATTTATCGGACTCAGTGAGGAGAAAAATGTCAGCGGATATGTGCTTGATGACAACGGAAAAACCTTCGTCTTGAAGGAAAATGTCCTACAGAATGCCTTCAGAGCCTATTTCCAGGCCAATTCCAACTATGGCGACGTGAACGGTGACGGACAGGTCAATATCACCGACGTATCCTTGCTCGTCAATTTCATCCTTGGCATGGACAGTGAAGGCTTCATTATCGACGTTGCCGACATCAGTGGTGATGGAGAGGTCAACGTCACCGATGTGACTTCATTGGTGAACTACATCCTAGTTGGCGGCCGCGACAACCTGAACATGGTGGTCAACGGCGTAAACGGCTTCACATTTGATGGCATTGGCAACTGAAACTGACAACATCCTTTCGCAAATGTACTATTTAAAGTGGCTCGTATCTCTTCTCTTTTGGGGATTTCCCCTGACGAAATAGGGAAAAACCTTGATGAAAAAGGGTGTTTTCTATTGCATGATAGAATGGAAAGCATTACCTTTGCATCAGAAAACAAAGAGAGATGTAAAATTAGTTGGTAACCAAATTAATTCAGACGATATGAAAACCTTTACCAAAATTTGGGTGTTGATGGCCATGGCCATGCTCGCCTTCTCGTTCACCAGCTGTGCCGACGACGATGAAATCGCTTACACCCTCGAGGGTACTTGGCAAGGCAACATGTATGTTTCCACCTATTACAACGACAGGTACTATGATGCAACCTATACAGAGGTGTGCTTCTCAAAAGACCCTTACCGCTACTCCTCAGGAACAGGATATTGGGTGGACTACTACAATGACAACTATTGGGGTGGATACAACTATGTGGCCAGCCATATTGAATGGACTGTCAACAACCGCACCATAAAAATCTACTTCGTAGAAGATCGTGAGACGGTGTACATCGAAGATTACAGGCTCAGCGACAACTACTTCAGCGGCGAGATCAGCTGGCGCGACGGCACTTGGAATCAGTTCAGCCTGAGGCACGTCTCCTCACCCAACTGGGGACGTTACGACCACTGGGGATATGGCGACTACTATTATTCCAACGGTTCCTCCATGCAGGATGACCCCGACTTGGTGAAGACAGATGGTGCAGCCGTAAGCACAGCCAAGGGCTATGCTCCCAAGAGGGTGTTCCGCGTCAGAGAATAATGGTCATGGGTGGCAGAGCCGCAATGATATTCACTATGTTCCTCGTGCTCGCAACAATTGGTTGCGAGCGCGAGGATTTGCGTTATGACAACCCTGGCACACCCGGAGAGGAGGAAGAAAAGCCCCCATCGCCCATTCCGTCGGGTGACGACCATCGTTTGGCCGACCTGTTGGCTGGCGAGTGGCAGGGGAGTGCGACGATGGACTTCATCGACTCCGACAACCAATGGAAACACAACGAGTTTGATGATGTGAGGCTCTCCTTTTCTTCACCCGAAGCCAATAAACTGTGGGGTAATGGAAAGGAATCCGACTACCGTGACGGCAAACGCGTGTGGATGATGACTTTCACCTGGCAGGTGGACTCCACGGAAACCATCATCTTGAAATATGCCGACGGGAGGCAGATGACATCGAAGAAGAAGAAATATGAACTCGATGACAACACCTTCCACGCCGTCTTTGACAGCAAGGACTTGATGGAGACCGACGAATACACCCTCAAACGTGTCACGCCATGAGAATGGAAATCAACCCGGTCTACGAGCACATGCGCGACTTCGTCGTCGCCTTGCCTGAGCGCTTCGACCACGAGGGAACGCTCATCTATGACGACCGCAACATCATCAAGAAATTCGATGTCGCGGGGGAGACGGTGGTGGTGAAACGCTATCGCCGCCCACTTTTCGTGCAGCGCGTGGCATACACCTATTTCCGAAAGGGAAAGGCAATGAGGGCGTTTCACAACGCAGCAAGGCTCCTCCAACTCGGCATCTCCACACCTGTCAACATCGCCTACCTCGAAACACGGAGAAATGGTCTCTTGGAATACGGCTATCTCGTGACGGGCGTCGATGACAACCCACCCATACGCGACCGCTTGGAGGGGCCAAAGCCTTTCGACCGCCGACTGGCGGAGGCGTTTGCAGGCTATGCCGTCCAACTCCATGAGAAAGGGGTGTTGCACGACGACCTCAACTGTTCCAACGTGCAGTTCGACGATAGGGGAGAGGAGGGCTTTTCCTTCTCCGTCATCGACATCAACCGCATGCATTTCACCGAGGGCTGGCCCCCATTGGAGGAGTGTCTGGAGAACATCACACGCTTCACCTACAAGGAGGACCTCTTCGACCTTGTGGCGAAGACGTATATCAACCTCAGGGGGATGGGACAGGCCGAACTTGACCTGCTCTACAAAATCAAGCAGCGGCATAATGCCTCGCGGGTGCGAAAGAAGAGAATGAAACAAATGAAGAAATGGCTGAGGGGGAAATGAGAATGCTTGTCGGCATGGATGCCAAGCGCATTGTTCGCAACCGCACCGGTCTGGGCAGTTATTCGCGCACATTGGTGCGCGAACTATTGTCCTGCGCCACCGACTTCTCCTTCCGCCTCTACACCCCTACGCCTGGCGATGACGACCTGCGGGGACAAATCAAGGAAGGCGAGCGGTGCTGCTTTGTCTATCCCGGAAAGCTCTGGCCTATAGTGGGAAAATGGCAGTGGCGACAACAAGGCATCGTGGACGACCTCCGACGTGATGGCGTGCAACTCTTCCATGGCTTGACGGGCGAGTTGCCCGTGGGGCTGCGCAAGGCGGGCATCAAGAGCGTGGTCACCATCCATGACCTGATTTTTTTGCGACATCCCGAATACTACCACCCTTGGGATGTGAAGATATACAAATGGAAATTCCACCGCACCTGCCGCGAGGCCGACCGCATCATCGCCATCAGCGAGTGTACGAAGCGCGACATCATGGAGTTGGGCGGGGTGGAGGCCGACAAGATCGAGGTGGTTTATCAGGGCTTCGCACAGCGCTATCATGGCAAGGTGTCGCCTGAGCAACAAGAAGATACACGTCGCCGTTATCACCTGCCCGGCCGCTATGTGCTCAACGTGGGTACGGTGGAGGAGCGCAAGAACGTGCTCTTGGCAGTCAAGGCTCTCGCCCTCCTGCCAAAGGAAGTATCATTGGTGGTGGTGGGCAAGGAGACGAAATACACAGCCAAGGTGAGACAATATGCCGACGAGTATGGGCTTTCCTCCCGTGTGCATCTTCTCCATGGAATAGACGACACCGACTTGCATACCATCTATTCCTGTGCAGAGGTCTTTGCCTATCCTTCCCGTTACGAGGGCTTCGGCATTCCCATCATCGAGGCCATCGGCTGCGGTCTCCCCGTAGTGGCCTGCACTGGATCGTGCCTGGAGGAAGCCGGCGGCCCCGGCAGTCTCTATGTCGGGCCCGACGATGTGGAAGCGCTGGCCGATGCCATACGCCGCTCGCTCAAGGGCGCGGCGGGGCGTGAGGAGCGCATCGACCGCAGCAGCCGATACATCCAACGGTTCATGGAGACTGGCACTGCGGCAAAGGTGGCGGAAGTATATCGGAGACTGATTGCTCCTTAAGGCTCATCCTTTGAGATGAACTGGTAGCCATCCCATTCCAAAATCTCGTTCCAACGCTCTCCACCACCGGCGGCAGACACCCTGATGTTCTTGCCTTTCCGGGGGAGGAAGAAGACGCTCAACCCGTCGCCCTCATACAGTGCTCCGATGTCCTCGGGATAAAGTTGCCTCATCACTTTTGTAGCATTGTCATAGAGGTAGAAACAGGCCCCTATGTCTTCAGACCAACCATAGTCGCCATTCAGCATCCAGACGGTGTTGGCACAGACCATCTTGTGCTTTCCGTCAGCACAGTTCCAGAAACACATCTCCATCACCATCGTGTCTTTTTCTGCTTGGTTGATGATTTCATAGCGCATATAGCCGTTCTTGGTGTCCACGATGATATGCGCTTGGCTGCCGAGAGGTTTTTTCTGCAAATGCCGCTTCCAGGCATCGTTCACTTTGCCATAGAATTCCCTGTCTTTGACATGGTCGAGAAAAGCCGTGGCAAAGTCGGTGATGGTCGGGCGGCTGCCTTGGCTTTTCACGGCAATTTTGTCCATCTCCTCTGTGTCTTCGGGATATTCGAAGGTCTGAGCCATCATCTTGGGCATCCAGAAAAGCGACAAGACAACCAACATGCATGCAAGGTGCCTTTCTCTTCTTTTCATAACTGTTTGGATATTAATTTTCTTCATTCTTTTTTCCCATTTTTTTTATTCATCACAACGGTGCAAGAGCCATCACCGAAGACATACATGACCATTAGTCCCATGTTGATGATGCAGTCCACACCAGCGCCCTAATTCGTATTTCCCAATCGTGGCATTACGAAAAAAGTTCTGCTCATTCATACGTGAGTGGGCAGAACTTTTGTGAAAATATCAATGAAGGTGGCCGCAAAGGCACCCACATTTGATTACAGATTAAAACAGGGTGAACTTGTAGCCCAGTGTCAGTTGGAATCCAAGGTTCTTGCTGTCGAGATCGACACCCTTCACATTGAGTTTCTTCTCGTCGAAAATCTTGGTGAGCCCCAAGGTGTAACGAGCGTCGAGCACAAAATTGCGGAATTCATACGACAAACCAAAGGGGATTGCAACATCGAAAGATTTCACCATGTCGTCGTCGATGTCTGCTTTTGTGCCGTTTGCATCCAATTTGGCTGAGAGATTGACTCCAGGCTGAACACCTGCCTTAAGTGCAAAACCTTTAAAAAGATAGACGTTTGCCACGATGGGTACGGTGAGGTAGTCCATCTTAAATGTGACGTCGTTGTCTTTCAATTTAGTACCTTGCTGAGAGTAGTTCACGCCAAAGGCGAGGCTGAAGCGGTTGCTCAAAGTGTATTCGAATTCAGGACCCACAACCAGACCTACGCGAGCTTCGGTGTCGCTGGTGTTGTTGAAGTCGGCGGCGCTGACACCGATGCGGGGTTGCAATGTCAATGAACCTGGTTCATGCTGTGCGAAAACACAAGTTGAAGCCATCATGATGGCTGCCAAAAGAAATAATTTTTTCATCTTTCAATTTGAAATTTAAATGAATAATCTATATGAAATCTGCCCCAAAAGGGTCTTGTTTCCTTTTCTTTTTGTAATGAATAAAACCAATCAATTTGTTTAAATTGCAAAATTACTCTTTTCCTTTTAATTGAGCAAATAAATGTATGATTTTTTGACGTAACTGACTCGGAAAGTGCAAGAAACATCAGAGTCATATGCAAATATTTAAGTCTTTTATTGTATTTGTTGTCGTTAAGTGAGAAAAAATGTGTATCTTCGCACCCGAACAGATACACCGTCGAATCCCTCAGTTTACCCAATATGCATAATAGCAAAATTATGAAAAACTTGAAGTTCTTCATCGGGACAATGCTCATAACTTGCATCCCGCTTGCAGCCAACGCACAGTTCATAATGTTCGGAGGTGGGAACCGTGCCAACCAGGACAGCCTTCGCAAAATAACAGAAGCCGATTATGCCGACATGCTGGCCAAGGTCGGAGTTGGACTGCCCCGTGAAGGGCGCCAGCATAACAGCCAGGACGAGAGCAAACATCCCAATTATGATGAACTGATAGCAAACCCCTATCCATTCTATCCTGACCCTCTCGTCACTGAAAGTGGCAAGAAGGTTACCAGCGCCAAGATGTGGTACAAGGTTCGCCGTCCGGAGATTGTCAAACTGTTTGAAGAAAACGTTTATGGACGCATCCCCAGTCATGTGCCCAGTGTGAAATGGGAAATCACCAATGAGGAGAAGAAGGATTTTGCAGGTAGACCGGTGGTGGTACGTTACCTGAAAGGCGTTGTTGATAACTCCATTTATCCATCCATCAAGGTTGAGATGGAGGCCAACGTGATATTTCCCGACAATGGCAAACATGACATCCCCGTAATCATAGAATTCGGCTTCGGAGGTGACCCTACCCGCACCCGTCCCGGAATGGTTTCCTGGAAGGAGATGGTGCTGGAACGCGGTTGGGCTGCTGCCACCATCAACCCTTCCTCCATCCAGGCCGATGCAGGGTCGGGGTTGACAAACGGCATCATCGGACTATGCAACAAGGGAGAGTATCGCCAACCGACAGACTGGGGTTCACTCCGCGCTTGGGGATGGGGTCTTTCACGTCTGATAGACTATTTCGAGACAGACAAGACGTTTGATGCCACCAAGTGCGCCATCGAGGGAGTCTCACGTTATGGCAAGGCCGCGCTGGTGGGTATGGCATTCGATGAGCGTGTCGCTGCCGGTTTCATTGCCTCTTCTGGAAAGGCTGGAGCGGCAGGCTGGCGCCGTGACTGCGGCGAGAGCATCGGGAACATCGTTTCAAACCAGGAGTACCACTGGGTATGCGGCAACCTGATCAAATACGGGACAGACCCGATGACAGAAAACGACATACCCGTAGACCAACACGAACTGATAGCTCTCTGTGCACCACGCGCCTGTTTCATCTCCACTGGCAGTTGGAATGGTGACAAATGGCAGGATGTGGTAGGCTCGTTCATATCGGCATCAAAGGCATCGCCTGTATATGAACTGCTCGGCTATAAAGGCATTGGCACAGACCTTTTTCCCGGTATGGACCATGGCTTGATGGAAGGACGGCTCACCTATCGCCAACATCACGGCGGCCATGAAGCGGGGCCCAATTGGCCTTTCTTCCTGGATTTTTTTGAGCGTGAAGTGGTCTGTAAGTAGAGCAATCTTCAATTTTCAATTTTCAATCTTCAATCTTCAATTGTCATTCTTGAGCCCACTTCAAAAAGTGGGAAGTGAGCAAAAGGGCGGTGCGCATCTCCCTTCCCATCGCAGGGAAGGGGGTGGGGTGAATAAGTCTTGAAAAACAAAGTTACAGACCCCACCCCTGCCCCTCCCCTTGAGGGGAGGGGATAACCAACATCGCTATCTGCTCAAACAGGACTTTTTAAAGTGGGCTCAATTTTCAATCTTCAATTTTCAATCTTCAATTTTCAATTTTCAATCTTCAATTCAGGACGTCATTCAGAGATGTACGTCCAAATTTGTCACATTATTATTTCTCAGTTTAAAGGTTTCCTTGAATGTCAACACGACATCATCCCAGAAGGAATAATAACGCAGAGTAGCCAGTTCCTCATCCTCGGATAAAAATGCCTTGAAAGACACTTCCTCATCGTCTTCCATTTCATCATCCACCGTGATGACTCTCCTACACTCATCACCAACGAAGACAGCCAACTTGTCACCTTCATGCAATTGCAAGTCACCATTCTCGGATGATTTGAATTTGATACACAGGTCTCCAGTCTTTGGATATTTTGTAGAACCAGCCATCAAATACACATTCAAGTCATAATCCACCCCATAAACCTTTTCCGCCTCGAATGGATACTGCTATGAACAGTTGAACAACTGCCGCAAATTACAGCTATAGTATTTCAAGTCAAAGTTTATGAAAGATGATGCCTCGTTTTCATTGCCATATACCTTCAAGATGAAATACACTTTATCCCCAAGGCGTAATAGTCGCCTTCACGTACTTGCCCTTCCACCCATTTCGAAATGGTGATGGTTTCCGCCTTCGCCATCGTGACGCTGAGCATAACGAGCAACATCATCGATGCCCTTGTGAGAAAAGTCTGGTAATTGTTTCTCATTTTCATCATTTGTTTATATAAAACTTTCCCAATAGGTTGTACTATACATTTCTGTCTCTATTCATCAAAAATCCTCATATTTAAGTCTTCGGCATGACAAGAATGAGCATTCATCCCTCAAGATTTCACTTGAAAACTTGAAATTCTCTTGGATATTGCGAAAAATTCTTTGAGAAAAGTTTGGTATATAGTCTAAATATTATTAATTTTGCACTATCATTAGACTATATTTTTACATTATGCCAATACCCAGACATATCCTCAACGTAGAGAGGCCAAAGAACACCGTAGTCATCTGCTACGGCAAGAACAAGGATCATTATGCCGTGCGCCAGCGCATCGGCTGCAAGTACGTGGATGGCCGTCACCTCCCTGAAAACGGACCGACGATAGGCCATATTGTTGGCGGG